>NZ_CP090349.1:300000-495000 GCF_021398735.1 Methylobacterium oryzae | reverse complement strand
GCGCCTGAAGGCCTTCTTCGCGGACCATCCGGAGAGCGCGAAGGCCGCCGCGCTGATCAGGGCGCGGACCGTGACCGCGGGCTTCGCCGACAGCACCTACTGGAGCCTCAACGCCTTCCGGTTCGTCGCCGCGGACGGCGCCGCCCGGCCGGTGCGCTGGGCCCTCGTCCCCGACCCGACGCCGGCGGCCGAGGCCGCACCGGGCGGCGCGAACGCCCTGTTCGACGCGCTCGCCGCGCAGCTGGCCCAGGGCCCCCGGCACTGGCACCTGATCGTCACGCTCGGCCAGGCCGGCGACCCGACCGCCGACGCGACGCGGCCCTGGCCGGCCGACCGCGAGACGGTGGATGTCGGCACCCTGACGCTCACGGCGGCGACGCCGGAGGCCGCCGCCAGCTGCCGCGACGTCAACTTCGATCCGCTGGTGCTGCCGGACGGCATCGCGCCGAGCGACGACCCGCTGCTGAGCGCCCGGTCGGCGGCCTACGCGCGATCCGTCACCCGCCGGTCCGGCGAGGCCAAGACCCCGAGTGCCGTCACCGGCGCCGCGATCCACGGAGCCGCCCTGTGACCGAGCCCGACCGCTTCGACCGGCCCGCCCGCCTGCTCCACTGGACCATGGCGGCGCTGATCCTGGCCATGCTGCTGATCGGCGTCGCCATGGTGGCGTCGCTCGCCGAGTACGGCGCCCTCGTGGCCCTGCACCGGCCGCTCGGGATCCTGATCCTGGTCCTCGCCGGGCTCCGACTCGCCTATCGCTGGCGCCACGCCCCGCCGCCCCTGCCGGCCGATCTTCCGGGCTGGCAGAAGCGCGCGGCCCACGCCTCGCACATCCTGCTCTACGGGCTGATGCTGGCCATGCCGCTGATCGGCTGGGCGATGCTGTCGGCGGCGCGCTACCCCGTCATCCTCGCCGGTTCGGTCGTCCTCCCGCCGATCCTGCCGCAGGACCCGATGCTGTACGCGGCCCTGCGCCGGCTCCACACCGCGCTGGCCTACGGGCTGTTCGCCCTGATTCTCGCGCATCTGGCGGCGGCGCTGCTGCACGCGCTGATCCGCCGGGACGGGGTCTTCGCCAGCATGGCGCCCTGGCGGTCGACACCGGCGAGGACCACCGAGACGCCGAGACGACCCTCTCGTTCTCTTGAAAGTCTGATCCGTTCTCCATAAAGAACGCTCGCCCGCCTCGGTCGGACGGGGCGGGCGATCTCTGCGTGGAGGACAAGGCGATGTCAGAGGGATTAGCGGCGCGTACCGTCGCGGCGGCCAACGGCGTGGCCCAGGACGCGGCCTTCGGTGCGGTGATCGCGCCGATCCACCTGTCGACGACCTTCAGGTTCCCGGCCTTCGAGCAGCCCGGCCCCTACGATTACTCGCGCCTGGGCAACCCGACCCGGGACGCGCTGGCCGACACGATCGCCAAGCTCGAGGGCGGCGCCCGCGCCGTCCTGGTGGCGAGCGGCATGGCAGCCCTCGACCTCGCCCTGTCGAGCCTGCGGCCCGGCGATCTCCTGGTCGCGCCGCACGATTGCTACGGCGGAACGCACCGCCTGCTCAGCTTCCGCGCGGAGCGGGGCCATTACCGCGTCGCCTTCGTCGACCAGACCGATCCGGACGCGCTGGCGGCGGCCCTGGCCCAGGGACCGAAGGTCGTGCTGATCGAGACCCCGAGCAACCCGCTGATGCGCGTGGTCGATGTCCGGCGGATCACCGCGGACGCGAAGGCGGCCGGCGCGCTGGCGGTGGTGGACAACACCTTCCTGTCGCCCGCCCTGCAGCAGCCGATCGCCCTCGGGGCGGATCTCGTCGTCCACTCCACCACCAAGTTCCTGAACGGCCATTCCGACGTGATCGGCGGGGCTGTGATCGCCGCCGACAAGGCGATGGGCGAGGACCTCGCCGCCTGGGCGAACACGATCGGCGTCACCGGCTCGCCCCTCGACGCCTACCTGACGCTCCGGGGCCTGCGCACCCTGTTCGTCCGTGTGGAGCAGCAGCAGCGCAACGCCGCGGCCCTGGCGGCCTTCCTCGACGCCCATCCGGCGGTGGCGCGGGTCCACTATCCGGGCCTGCCGACGCATCCGGGGCACGCCCTGGCCAAGGCCCAGCAGGCGGGCTTCGGGGCGATGTTGAGCTTCGAGCTGGCCGGCGGCCGCGACGCGGTGAAGACCTTCGTGGAGGCCCTGCGGGTGTTCACGCTGGCCGAGTCGCTCGGCGGCGTCGAGAGCCTGATCGCCCATCCGCCGACCATGACGCACGCGGCGATGGACCCGGAGGCCCGCGCCATCGCGGGCATCACCGACGGGCTGCTGCGCCTGTCGGTCGGCCTGGAGGCGGAGGCCGACCTGCTGGCCGACCTGTCGCGGGCCTTCCGGGCCCTGGACGGCTGAGCCGGCCGGTCACTCCTCCTCGACCACGCTGAACCCGGACTCGTCCTCGACCACCCGGAAACGGGCGCGCTGCACGGTCCGGGAGCGCTCGGCCGCCTCGTCGCGGCACTTGTCGAGATGGGCGGCGCGGTTGACCACCCGCAGGTTCGGCGCGCCCCAGTAGCCGAGGAGCTCCGGCCAGGGGGCGTCGCGGTGCTCGCGCCAGACCCGGTAGAGCGGCAGCAGGTGGTCGACCTCGGCGGTCCTCAGCAGGCGCTTGCCGGTGGTGGTGCAGCGGTGGCGCTGGCGGAGCTTGAGCGCCCGGACCTGGGCGTGCGGCGCGATCCAGAACTTCCAGGCCGCGACACAGGCCGCGTGCCAGCCGGCATTGGTGTTGGGCGCGCCGCGCCCCCAGAGATCCCGGTGCCAGCCGAACCGGAAGACCGGCTGGCCGCAGATGCAGCAGGCGCCGCGGCCGCGGGCGAAGGCCGGATCGCGGAACGGCGCGGGCGGCGTGCGGAAGCTCCCGGCCCGCCCCTCGGCCCCGATCTGCCAGGCCCAGCCCTCCGGCGTGCCGGAGCGCGCCGCCAGCGCCCGGGCCAGCCGGTCGGCCCGGAGGATGTGGTTGCGCCAGTAGCTCTCGACGGCGAGCCGCGGCGTCGGCGGGATCAGGGGCCGCGCGAGGGCGTGCTGCAGGACCGGTGCCGGGAAGATCGCCGGCAGGGCCTTCTCCAGCCGTTTCCGGGCCTGCACGTTGCGGAGGGTGCGCCAGCTCGATGTCGTCATGCCAAACCGGTGGTAACCCGGCCGGCTCGGCTCCGCGACGGCGCCGGTGCAACAGCTTGCCGGTCCCGCGCGGTCGCCGCTCAGAGTTAAGAAAATGTTTCCCGTGAAACATCGCGCCGCTCGACAGGCCCGGCGCGGCCGCACTGGTCCGGCTCAGAGATCCACCGCCATCGACAGGAGGTAGGTGCGCGGCGCGCCCTGGAAGAAGGTGCCGAACGAGGCGACCCCGGTCCAGTACCGCGCGTCGGTCACGTTGAGGACGCTGGCCCGGAAGGTCGTCGGCCGCTCGGCGACGCGGGTCGTGTAGCGCAGGCCGAGGTCGAGGCGGGCCCAGTCCGGCAGGGCCTGGGTGTTCGCGAGGTCGACGAACTGCCGCCCGGTATAGATGACCGCGCCGTTGAGGGTCAGGCCGGGCAACCCGGGCAGGTCCCACTCGGCCCCCAGGCTCGCCTGGACCTCCGGCACGCCGATCGGCCGGTTCCCGCGATTGGCGGCGAGCGCCGTCCTGACGAGGCGTCCGTCGAGCAGGGTCACGCCGCCGACCACCCGTACCTGCGGGGTGATCTCGCCGAACAGGCTCAGCTCGAGCCCGCCGACGCGCTGCTCGGCGGTCGCCGCGAAGCGCCCCTGCGGGCCGAGCTCGCCCGCGGGCTTCGTGATCCGGAAGGCGCCGAGCGTGGCGCCGAACCGGCCGAGATCGAGCTTCACGCCCGCCTCGACCTGTCTGGCCACGTAGGGCTCCAGGATCGTGCCGGAATTGGTCGCCACCGCCGGGGCCACGTCGCCGCGGCTCAGGCCCTCGATATAGTTGCCGTAGAGCGAGACCGAGTCCCAGGGCCGCACCACGAGGCCGACCATCGGGGTCGTGGCGCTCTTGTCGTAGGACGAGGTGAGCGTGCCGACATTCGACACGTAGTTGTGCGCCTCCACGCGCTGGCGGCGCACGCCCAGCGTCAGCAGGACGCGCTCGTCGAGGGCCGACAGCGTGTCGGCCACCGCGATCCCCGACAGGGTGCTGTCGGACAGGCGGGGCCGGCCGACGCCGTAGATCGGCGCGATGTACGGGACGAGGGTCGGCGCGTAGAGGTTCGACAGGTAGGCGCCCCGGCCGGGCGAGAACCGCCGTGCCGTCGCCTCGTCGTACACGGAGCCCTGCACGGTCAGGGCGTGCCAGATGAAGCCGGTCTCGAACCGGGCCCGGACGCCACCGTCGTAGGTGAGCCGGTCGACGCCCAGCGCGTAGAATTGCGGCGTGCTGGTCGTGTCGCCGCGGCCATTGAGGATCGTCGGCGCCGACTGGAAGTAGCGCTCCACGCCTGTCTGCCCGCCGCCGACATCCGCGAACAGCGTGACTTGATCGGTCAGGTCGTACTCGGTGCGCAGCAGACCGCCGCGATCGTCGACGTCCGAGTATTCCCAGGGCTGGGTCAGGTTCAGGCGGCCGTCGGGCGCCCGCGGTACGGGCACGCCGGCCCGCAGGAGGAACGGGCGCAGCGGCGCGTTGAAGCGGTCGGTCTGCGCCAGCAGGTAGAGCCACGCGCGGAACCGGTCACCCTGGTAGTCGAGGGCCAGGGCCCCGACGCCGGTCGTCTCGGTCTGGCGGTCGAAGGGCGTGGCACCGCCGTGCAGGCTGCCGACGACGCGGGCGCCCCATTCCCGCCCAGGCCCCCAGCGGCGGGCGACGTCGACCTGGCTGCCGCCCCAGGCGGACGAGCCGTAATCCAGGGTGACGCGGGTCAGGTCCGCGCCGGCGCGCTTGGGGACGATGTTGACCACGCCGCCGACCGCGCCGTTCGGCGACACCCCCGTGAGGGCGGCGGACGGCCCCTTCAGAACCTCGATGCGCTCCACGTAGTCGGTGAAGATGCGGAAGCTCGGGGCGACGCCGTAGAGCCCGTCGAAGGCGACCTCGCCGCTGGTGTTCTCGTTGGACGGGAAGCCCCGGATGGAGAAGGAGTCGAACGGCGCCCCCGTGGTCTGGGTGGCGCGCACCGACGGGTCGAGGACCAGGGTCTCGGACACCGTCCGCGCCTGCCGGTCTCGGATGAGCGTGTCGGTGTAGCTGGCGATGCTGAAGGGCGCCTTCTGGGTCTCGGTATCGCCGAGGAGGCCGAGGCGCCCGCCCTGCGCCACCTGACCGCCGGCATAGGCCGGGACCGGGCCGCGCGGCGCGGCCGCGCTCGCGACCGACAGCTCGTCGAGCTGGACGTCCCGGCCGGCCCCGGCCTCCTCGGCGCGGGCGGCGTGCGGCCCGGAACCGACGAAGCCCAGCAGGACAGCCATCGGGAGAACCGGCCGGGCCGCGCGCCGCCGGCGCCGGTTCCTTGCGGAAACAGGTACTGAAAAGTCGTGGGACTGCATTGTCGTGACGATGGCTCCGAATCACGGAGCAAGGCAGCAAATATCTCTACATGTGTCAAAAATACATTTGGAGTAATTACAATTCTACAGTGCGATCGCATCGCTGATCGAACATTGTCGATATTTATTTTCGTATATACATAGATGTATTTCAGGACGTCGTGTTTATCAATGACGCGACCATCTTCGCGCGATCGGGGCGACGATTTCACGGAGGGCCGGGCCACAGCTCGGCCGAGGCGCACGGCCGGGATCATCGGTCCGGACGAGGCCGCCGAGGTCGGACCCGGCCGCGATTTCCCGTGGATCGTGCGCGGCCGGTCGGGCCGCCGGGGCGTTCGACCGCGCGACCACCGGATCCCGACGGGCCCGCGGGAGCGCCGACCGGCGGCCGCGGCGCCGCGATCGGGGCGCCCGGTTGCCAGGGTTGCCCACCCCGCCTAGACGGGCCCGGCGCGAAACGTGCTTGTCACCCCTCCTCTTGTGCAGAGGTCTTCTCCCGTGATCACCGGTCCGTGCCTCATCGTCCAGCCGATCCACGCGGCGGGCCTCGACCGGTTGCGCGCGGCCGGCCTGGAGCCGCGCCCGGCGAGCGGGACCGATCCCGAGACGCTGGCGCGCGAGGTCGCCGACTGCGTCGCCGTCATCACCCGCAACACCGGCTTCCCGGCCCGCGCCATCGCGGCGGCGCCGGCCCTGCGGGTGATCGGGGTGCACGGCACCGGCACCGACCACGTCGCCACGGCCGAGGCGACCGGGGCCGGGATCGTGGTGGTGAACACGCCCGGCGCCAACGCCGTCTCGGTGGCCGAGCAGACGCTGGCGCTGATCTTCGCCCTGGCCAAGGCCCTGCCGGAGGCCGACCGCTCGGTCCGGGCCGGCGACGACAGCTTCAAGTTCACCGCCCGGCTGATCGAGCTCGCCGGCCTGACACTGGGCCTCGTCGGCTTCGGGGCGATCGGGCAGGCGACCGCCCGGCTCGGCGCCACCCTGGGCCTGCGGGTGCTGGCCTACGGCCCGAGCCGCCCGGACGCGGACTTCGCCAATGCCGGCGCCCTGCGGGCCGCCTCGGTCGACGCGCTCCTGGCGGAGTCCGACATCGTCTCCCTGCACGTGCCGCTGACCCCGGGCACCCGCGGCCTGATCGGCCGGGACCAGCTCGCCCGGATGAAGCGGGAGGCCTTCCTGATCAACACCAGCCGCGGCGGCCTGATCGACGAGGCGGCCCTGGTGGAGGCGCTGGCGGCGGGCACGATCGCGGGCGCCGGGCTCGACGTCTTCGCCCAGGAACCGCTGCCGGTCGACCACCCGCTGGCCCGCCAGCCCCGGGCGATCCTGACGCCCCATGTCGGCGGCTCCACCGGGGCGGCCCTGATCCGCACCGCCGAGACCGCCGCGGCCCGCGTGGTCGACGCCCTCGCCGGCCGGCGGCCGGGCGGGCTGGTCAACCCGGCCGTCTGGGAGCGGCGCCGCGGGGTGTGATGGTCCCCCCTCTCCCGTGCGGGAGAGGGTTGGGGTGAGGGACGAGAGGCTTCGGGATCAAGCACCCGATCGACGCGATTCGAGGGGGAGCCTCATCCGGTGAGGTCTCACCCCTCAGCCTGTCCCTCTCCCGCACGGGAGAGGGGACCCGCGGCCGATCCTGACGGCGCGGCGGTCGTGGCCGGCCCGGTTCACGGTGTTTCGTCCGGACCGCGACCGCCCGCCGCGCGCCGTGTCATGCAATCGTCGCAGACGGGCCGGAAAGCCACCCGCTGCATCCGAGGCCAGAGAGGGCTCCATGGACTTCCACCGTCGCTTCACGGTCCTGATGTGCGCCCCGGCCTTCGACCCGGACGATCTCGAGGGCGCGCGCGTCAACCAGATCGTGGCGGCCGTGGAGCAGCGCGGCTTCGAGGTGGTGCGCGCCCGACGGGTGGAGGACGCGGCCATCGCGGTCCAGACCGACGCGGCGGTCGGCTGCCTCGTGGTCGACTGGGGCAAGCGCGGCCTCGACGGCAAGGCCGCCGCCCTCATCGACATGATGCGCCGGCGCGGCCTGGAGATGCCGATCGTCATCATGGTCCGCCGCAAGCGGCTGGAGGATATCCCGGTCGAGCTCCTCGACTTCATCGACGGCTACATCTTCCTCGCCGAGGAGACGCCGGAATTCATCGCCCGCGGCCTCGTCAGCCGGGTCACGCAGTACGCCGAGACCCTCAAGACCCCGTTCTTCGGCGCGCTCGTCGACTACGCCGAGAAGGGCAACCAGCTCTGGACCTGCCCGGGCCACAACGGCGGCATCTTCTACAACCGGTCGCCGATCGGCCGGATCTTCGTGGAGCACCTCGGCGAGGCGATCTTCCGCGACGACCTCGACAACTCGGTCCTCGACCTCGGCGACCTCCTGACCCACGAGGGTCCGGCGCTGAAGGCCCAGAAGGAGGCCGCCAAGATCTTCGGGGCGGAGAAGACCTACTTCGTCCTCAACGGCACCTCCGCCTCCAACAAGATCGTCCTGTCCTCCCTGGTGGCCGAGGACGACCTCGTCCTGTTCGACCGCAACAACCACAAGGCGGCCCACCACGGCGCCCTGTTCCTCGGCGGCGGCATCCCGATCTTCCTGGAGACCGACCGCAACGCCTACGGGCTGATCGGGCCGATCTTCCACGAGGCCCTGGACGAGACCCGGATCCGGGAGAAGATCCGCCGCAACCCGCTGGTGACCGACCCGGAGGCGTGGCGCCAGGAGCGGCCGTTCCGCGTCGCGGTGATCGAGCAGTGCACCTACGACGGCACGATCTACGACGCCCAGGAGATCCTGGAGAAGATCGGCCACCTCTGCGACTACATCCTGTTCGACGAGGCCTGGGCGGGCTTCATGAAGTTCCACCCGCTCTACGCAAGGCGCTTCGCCATGGGGCTGACCGGGCTCGACGAGACCTCGCCCGGCATCGTCGCCACGCAATCGACCCACAAGCAGCTCGCGAGCTTCAGCCAGGCCTCGCAGATCCACACCCGCGACGGCCATATCCGCGGCCAGACCCGGCGGGTCGAGCACAAGCGGCTCAACGAGAGCTTCCTGGTCCACGCCTCGACCTCGCCCTTCTACCCGCTCTTCGCCTCCCTCGACGTCGGCGCCCAGATGATGAAGGGGCGCTCGGGCATGATCCTGTGGGACGACACGATCCGGCTCGGGATCGAGTGGCGCAAGAAGGTCCGGGCGATCCGGCGCGAGTTCGAGGAGAACGAGCGCGATCCCGCGCGGCGCTGGTTCTTCGACCCGTTCGTGCCGGACGTGACGGTGAACGTCGACGGCGCGGAGGTGCCGTGGGAGAGCGTGCCGACGGACGAGCTCGCCGCGACGCCGCGCCACTGGGAGCTGAAGCCGGGCGCGCGCTGGCACGGCTTCACCCATGTGGCGCCGGGCTACGCCATCACCGACCCGAACAAGCTCACCGTGCTGACCCCCGGCTTCGACCGGCACACGGGGGCCTACGCCCAGCACGGCGTGCCGGCGCCGATCGTGGCGCAATACCTGCGTGAGAACCGGATCGTCGCCGAGAAGAACGACCTGAACTCGCTGCTCTTCCTGCTGACCCCGGGGGTGGAATCCTCCAAGGCCGGCACGCTGATCTCGGGCCTCGTCGCCTTCAAGCGGCTCCACGACGACAACGTCCCGCTGGAGGAGGCCATGCCGGAATTCGTCAACCGCCGGCCGAACCGCTACCGGGGCGTGCGCCTGCGCGACCTCTGCGGCGAGTTCCACGCCTTCCACCGGGAGGCCGGCACCTCGACGCTGCAGCGGCGGCAGTTCGCTCCCGAGCACCTGCCCGAGATGGTGCTGCCGCCCAAGCGGGCCGCCCAGCTGCTGACGCGCAACAAGGTCGACTACGTGCCGATCGCCGAGGCCGAGGGGCGGATCGCCACCACGCTGATGCTGGTCTACCCCCCGGGCATCGGCACGGTGCTGCCCGGTGAGCGCCTGGACGACCGGGCCAAGCCCATGCTCGACTATTTCAAGATGTTCGAGGCGTCCGCCAACCTGTTCCCGGGCTTCGAGGCCGAGATCCAGGGCGTCTACCGCGAGGTCGACCCGGACGGGCGGATCCGCTTCCACACCTACGTGGCGCGGGAGGGCGCCTGATGGAGATCGAGGCCGAGACGCCCGGCCTGCTCCCGGCCCGGTCCTGCCCCGACATCGTCATCCGCGCCTCCTCGGACGCCGATGTCGAGGCGATGGTGGCGATCTACGAGCACCATATCGGCAAGGGCGTGACCGATGTCAGCGTCGCCGAGGAGGACCGGCTGCTCCCCGACGACCTGAAGCGGCGGCGCAAGACCATGCGCAAGAAGCGCCTGCCGCACCTCGTGGCCGACCGGGACGGCGCGGTGGCGGGCTACGCCTACGCGGTGCCGTTCCGGAAGCGGCCGGCCTACCGCTACACCCTCAAGCACTCGATCTACGTGCATCCCGACCACCTGCACGCGGGGATCGGCCGGCGGCTGCTGCCGGCCCTGATCGAGGCCTGCGCGGCGGGCGGCTACCGCCAGATGATCGGCTACATCGACGCCGAGAACGCGGCCTCCCTGCGGCTTCACGAGGCCTGCGGGTTCGAGCGGGTCGGCTACCTGCGGGCGGTGGGCTTCAAGTACGGCCACTGGTCGGACAGCGTCATGGTCCAGCGGGCGCTGGGCACCGGGTCGGAGGACCGGCCGGGGTAGCGGGCCGGGACCGGGCGGCCTCCGACGCCCGGCCGCCGTCATCGCGAGCGCAGCGAAGCGATCCAGTCGCGCCACACTCATGGAGGGCGCGCTGCCCTGGGTCGCTTCGCTGCGCTCGCGATGACGGAGTGCGTGACGTCCGAAGGATCCGACCCGAGCCAACCTCAGTGGCCGGAGGCCGGCCGCGCCGTCGCGACGATGTCGACCTCGACCCCGACGTCGAGCGCCACCCACTGGCCCGAGGCCCAGGCACCCTGCCCGACGCCGAACTCGGTGCGGACCAGGCCGACGCGCCCCGCGGCGTGCGCCGCGCCGCCCTCGAGGGTCAGGTGGAACGGCAGCGTCACCGGCCGGCTCGTGCCGCGGATCGTCAGAGTCCCGACGGCCGCGTAGTCGCCCTGCCCCTTGTCGACGAAGCGGGTCGCCTCGAAGCGCGCCTCGCTCGCCGCCCTGACGTCGAACCAGTCCTTCTGCGGCAGGGCCTCGTCGCGCTGGACGTCCCCGGTCCGCGCGCTGGCGAGGTCGACCAGCACGAGCGCGCGCCCCGCCTCGGGCTTGGCGGGGTCGAAATCGATGTCGGCCTTGAACCGCTCGAACCGCCCGGTGAACGGGACGCCGACCTGCACGCCGGAGAACCGGATCGCGCTCCTGGCCGGATCCACCGCCCAATCGGCGGCGGCGGCCGGCAAGGTGACGGCCTGGAGAACCGCCAGCAGGCAGAGGTGACGCGCGTTCATCGGGTCGGCTCCACATTGGGGGCAGTCGACGCCCGGCGCCCCGGCAGCATGCGGCGCAGCACGTCGTCGCGGAGGAGGAGGTGGTGGCGCAGGGCCGCCGCCACGTGGACGGCGAGAAGGGCCGCCAGGAACCACGCCCCCAGGGCGTGGACCCGCTTCAGGACGGCCTCGGCGGAGCCCGGGTCAGGGACGATGGCCGCCAGCGGCAGGTGCGGCCAGGGCACGATCCCGTACAGCACCGTCGGGATGTTGAACGGCGACAGCGAGACCACGGCCCAGCCGGTCAGGGGCAGCCCGACGAGCAGCAGGTACAGCAGGTGATGGGCCGCCGCGGCCGCCCGGCGCTCCCGCGCCGGCATCCCGGCCGGGTGCGGCGGCGGCCGGTGGGTCAGGCGCCAGAGGACCCGCAGGGCCGTCAGCGCCAACACGGTGATCCCGACCGACTTGTGCCACTGGTAGAGCTGGAACTGGCGCAGCGGCGCCAGGGCCGCGTGCGTCATGGTCAGGCCGAGGCCGATCAGGACGAGCACGCCCAGCGCGCTCGCCCAGTGCAGCAGGATCGCCACGGCGGAGTACCGCCGCGCGGAAACCCCTCGCGCCATGGCGGATTCTCCCAGGTCAGTCCTGCTTCTCGAAGGCGCCCGCGATGGTGAGGTGCAGTTCGTCGCCGATCAGCGGCACGTAGGTCTTCACCCCGAACTCGGAGCGCTTGAGCGTGCCGGTGGCCTCGAAGCCGACCGTGTACTTCTTGCTCAGCGGGTTCACGCCGGCGCCGACCAGGGTGACGTCGAGGGTCACCGGCTTGGTCACGCCGTGGAGCGTCAGGTCGCCCGTCACCTTCGCGTGGTCCTTGCCGGCCGGCACGACCTTGGTGGACACGAAGGTCATGTCGGGGAACTTGGCGGCGTCGAGCCACTGGTCGCCCTTGAGTTCGTCGGTGAGCTTGGCGCTGGTCGTCGTCACCGAGGCGACCGGGATCTTCACCGAGAGCTTGGCGGCGGCCGGGTTCTTCGGCTGCAGCTCCAGCGTGCCGGACACGTCCGAGAAGCCGCCGGCGTAGTTCGAGAAGCCCATGTGGGAGACGCGCCAGCCGACCTGGGTGTGGCCGGGATCGACCGCGTAGGTGCCGGCCTGGATCTGCGCCGGGTCGCGGGTCGGTGGGGTCTGGGCCAGCGCGGGGGTGGCGACCGGGGCGGCGACCAGCAGGGCCAGCAGGCCGGAGGCGAGAATCGACTTCAAGGGTGTCTCCTGCAGAGCAGACGGCCGAGCGCGATTCGCTGCGCCGCAGCCGCCGTGTAGACCCGTTCACGGCACCGGTTGAGCCTGCTATCCGGCACCGCATGGTTGCGAGAACGGAAACCTTCCGGGGCGGGCTCGACGACGTGCGGGCCTTCTGCGCCGTCGTGGATCTCGGCACGGTGACGGCCGCGGCCGCGACGCTGCAGGAGACCAAGGGCAGCGTCAGCCGTCGGATCTCCCGCCTGGAGCGGGCTCTGGGCGTCCGGCTGATGGCCCGGACCTCCCGGGCGGTCTCGCCGACCGCCGAGGGCCTCGCCTTCTACGCCAAGGCCCAGGAGAGCCTGACGCTCCTCGACGAGGCGACCGAGACCGCCCGCGACGCCCGCACGGTGCCGGCCGGGCACCTGCGGATCACGACCTCGATCGATTTCGGGATCGAGGTGATGCCCGAGATCGTCGCGAGCTTCCGGGCCGCCTACCCGCAGATCACCGTGGAGATGCTCAACACCGACGCGCGCCTCGACCTCGCGGCCAACCGGATCGACCTCGCCCTGCGGCTGGGCGGCGCGGAGGAGACCGGCTACCGCGCGATGGTCCTCGCGACCCTGGCGCTCGCCCTCTACGCCGCCCCCGCCTACCTGGAGCGCCGCCCGGCCCCGACGGACCTCGCGGGCCTGCGCGACCACGACCTTATCCTCGCCCGGGAACGGATCGGCACGGCCGGGCTCACCCTCTCCGACGGGCAGGGCCGCACGGAGCCGCTCTCGCTGAGCCCGGCGATCCGGGTCAGCGACTTCGCGACCGCGCTCCGCCTCACCCTCGCGGGCGCCGGGATCGGCCATCTCCCAAGCCTCGTGGCCGCCCGGGCCGTGGAGGCCGGGCAGATCGTGCGCGTGCTCGGGCCCTGGGCGACCCGCAGCAGCACCTTGCGCGCCGTCACCCTGGCCGGGCGCGAGCTGCCGGCCCGCGTCCAGGTCTTCCGCGAGCATGTCCGGACCGTCCTGGCCTCGCGTGGATGCCCCCGCGACAGCGCGGGATCAGACGGCGAATACAGATAAATAGATTTCTTTATCTGTATATGCGCTATACAGCGGCCCAACTTGATAAATTTTTACCGGATATCGTAGCCCCCGGTTGAGAGGCTGCGCGCATGCTGCGACGCGGCGGCAAGCTCGGCCGCACGGCCAGGGCCCCGAGGGTCCGGCCCGCAGCGCGTCACGTCTGGATCTCGGTCATGTCCCTCCGCAGCCGGTGCCTGCGCGCCCTCGTGTTCGCCGGGATCCTGGCGCTGATCGGGACAACCATCGGTCTCGGGACGGCCCGGGCCTCGCTGCCGGCCACGACGCGGATCGTGCTGCAGAAGGCGGGCCGGTACATGCCGACCGACCTGTACCTGCGCCGCGGCGACACCATCGCCCTGCGCAACGGCGACGCGCGCCTGACCCACCACGCCTTCATCGAGGCGGACCGGTTCTCGTTCGACGCCGGCACTCAGGAGCCCGGCACCGAGACGCGATTGACCCTGGCCGAGCCGGGCGATTTCGTCATCCAGTGCGGCATTCATCCGAAGATGAAGCTCACCCTCCACGTCGAGTAGGGATCCGGGAGCCCTCAGCCGTCGCGGCCGAATCCTAGACCGCGGATGATGTCGCCGATGGGATCGATCTTCTGCGACGGTGCGGCCGCCGGCGCGGGCTGCGGCGCCGCGGCGGTGACGGTCGGCCGGTCGGATTCGGCGGTGCGGACGAGGGCGGCGTGGCGGAGGCGGGCCGCCCGGTGGACGCCGCGCTCCGTCCCCTTCGCGCGGTGCGCCGCGGTCCTGCGCGGCGGCCCGGCCGGGCGCGCCATCTCGGCGGGGAGCGGGGCAGCCGGCATCGCAGTGTCCGGGACCGTCGCCGCGACCCGCGGCGCCGGGGCGGCTGCCAGGGCACCCGTGGTCTCCGGCGCGGCGAGCTTGGCCGGCGGGTCGACCCAGGCGCTCCGCGAGACCGGTGCGGCGGCCGGCTTCGAGACCGGCGCGGCGTCCGTCACGGCAGGACGCGCGGGACGCGTCTGCACCTCGTAATTGCCCGGATGCAGAATATGCGCGGCCGCCACCAGCCCGAATACGGCAACGGCAGTCGTCCCAAGTGTGGAGCGATAGTGTTCCATGGCGGAAAAACGTACCGCCAAGCTCCGGGTTCCGCGCGGTCGAGACGTCGGGGCGCGGTCCGCGCGGCGGGTCGGCCGGCGGAAAGAAAAAAGGCCACTCCCGAAGGAGCGGCCCGAAGTCTAGGGAGGAAACGCCCAAGAAGGGCAGCGGGATCGCGACGCCATCGCCATCCCGCAGTGCAAAGATAGGATACCGCATTGCGGCATGCAATGGATCGAGCGCCGCGGAGGCATGCATATGTACCCGGGTCAGACTGCACACCCATGCGAGTTTCGCATGGCGCCGCGCCGGCCCACGAGCGGGCCGGGATCTTGGGACGCGATGCTCTTCGGGCGGACCTGAAATCGCCCCGCGCGGCGGGTCTAGGCGCCGCCGGACCGGCCGTCCTGGCCGATCAGGCGCTCGACCTCGGCTTCCGCGACGGCGCGCGCCGCGTGCTCGGAGGTGTGCGGGCGGTACGACCCCCGGACCAGCTTGCCGCGGTCGCGGATCGCCCAGGTGAAGTGACCGGGATCATGCCGGCTCGGCCTGACCTCGACCGTGTAGAGATGCCCGCCCGTCGCACCCATGCCGGGAATGTGCGGAGGCGTCCGGCGCCGGGACAGGGGGTGCGACCGTGCGCGGCAGCCCCGTCCTCCGGACCGCCGCAGCCCGCGCTGAAGCCGCCCTAGCGTCCCGGCCGGCGCCGGCCCTGGGCCGGTCCGCGCGGTCTCGGGCCGCCCGCCGCCCGGTCGTCGCCCGGCCTCCCGTCGCTCTGACCCGGGCCCTCGACCCGCCCCTCGGTCCGGGTCCCGAGCCAGACCACGTGCTTCGGGCCGCTGCCCCGGCCGCTCGCGTGGACGCGCTGCTCGTCGACCGCGAAGCCGGAGCGCTGCAGGCGGCTCTTGAACTTCCGGTCCGGGGCGCCCGACCAGACGCCCAGGATACCGCCCGGCCGCAGGGCCCAGCGGGCGCGCTTCAGCCCCCAATTGTCGTAGAGCCGGTCGTTCGCCTTGCGCATCAGCCCCTCCGGGCCGTTGTCGACGTCGAGCAGGATCGCGTCGTAGCGCTCCGGTCCGGCCTGGATCAGGCGGTTGACGTCGGCCTCCTGCAGGTCGACCCGCGGATCGTCCAGGCAGCCGGCGAAGACGTGGGCGAGCGGCCCCCGGGCCCAGGCGACCACGGCGGGCACCAGCTCGGCGACCACCACCTGCGCCTGCGGCCCGAGGCCCTCGAGCGCCGCCCGCAGGGTGAAGCCCATGCCGAGGCCGCCGATCAGGACCCGGGCGCGGGGCCGGTCCTGGAGCCGCGCGCAGGTCATCGCCGCGAGCGCCACTTCCGAGCCGCTGCGCCGGTTGTTCATCAGCTCGATCGTGTCGGCCATGATGGCGAACTCGTCGCCGCGCCGCATCAGGCGCAGGTCGGTGCCGCCGCCGGGCACGGATCCGGTATCGAGATGAACCCAGGGTATCACGCGCGCGTCCTCGTTTGCCGGCGCCCTGTCATGCGGGCGGCGGAGGGATCGCGGCGGGAGCGGGGCGGCGCGCGGGCCCGTCCGTGCGCGCCGCGCACCCCCGCCCGGCACCGCGCCTTGCCGCGACCGATTCCGGCGGCGTATCAGCACCTATGGCCAAGCGCATCAAGTCGAGACCGCAGGAGCGGGGCTCCGTTCTGTTCGATATCGTCTTCGCGGACGGGTCCCGGGCCTCGAACCGGCGCGTGCCGGCCGAGATCCTCGGCGGCCTCGACGGCGACGAGCCTGCCCGGCAGCTCATCGCCGAGCAGGAGGAGGAGATCGCCCGCAAGGCCGGGCGGCCGGGGCGCGCGATCGAGAGCCTGACCCGCTCGCCGATCGTCAAGCCGAAGCCGGTCGCCTGACCGCGTCGGCCCGGAGCGGTCCGGAACGGCCGAGACCGGCCCTCAGGCGTTCTCGGCCAGCCGGCGCGCGACCTCCTCGCGCAGGGCCTCGTTCATCGCGGCGAACCGGGCCTGCATGCGCGTCCGCAGCCACGGGAACAGGCCGGGGGCGAGCAGGCCCGCGACGGTCTCGGCCTGGACGAGGCGGACGCCGTCGGCGGTCTCGGTGATCCGGATCTCGTGCTCGCCGATGAGCAGGGGCGGCGTCGGGATGCCGCCGCGCCACGTGAGCCGCCGGCCGGGCTCCCAGCAGGTCACCGTCACTTGGCGCGCCCGGTAGGCGCGGCCGTTCAGGGTCCGCTCCAGGCGCCAGCGCGCGCCCTCGCGCAGGCGGCCCTCGGCCTTGCGGATGTACGGGTTCCAGGCCGGGTAGGAATCGAGGTCCGTTAACACGGACCAGACCAGTCCGGCCCGCGCGGGGATCGCGATCTCCGTGCTGCTGATCCGAGCGCCCGTCATCCGTCCCTCCCGGCGATCCGGCGACCGTTCGCGCCGGCCGCTCCCGCTTTCCGAGAACGCGCACCGCCCGCTCCGCGGTCCAGACCGCGGCGCAGGCCGCGGTTCAGCCGGCGAATCCAGCGCGCGGCTCAGACCGCGCCCTCGACCACCTCCAGCGCCCGCAGGATGGCGAAGCCGATCCGCTCGGCCTCGGCCTCCGCGTCGGCGGGGAGCAGCGCCACGGTCTCGACCCCCGGCTCGTCCTCGGGCCCGACCACGATGCGGATGACGTCGCCCTCGACCGCCGACGGGTCGTGGATCAGGCCGACCCGGTGGCCGGCCCCCGTGCCGAAGACGCGCAGGGGCGCCTGGGCCGGATCGGGCTCCGGCGCCGGGTTGCGGGGGACGCCGAAGGCGGGGCGGATGACGTTGTCGTCGGACATGCGGGAACCCGGTCTCCGTTCGTGCGCGGCCGGCGGCGCGGCTCATTCCGGCCCGGTCCGGGGGCCGGCGAGGCCCGCCGTCGCCAGCACGGCGTCGGCCAGAACCTCCAGGCCGGCCCCGGCCCAGGCCGGCGTGATGCTCTCGGCCTCGTTGTGGCTGATCCCGCCGTGGCAGGGGCAGAACACCAGGGCCGCCGGCACCGCGCGGGCGCAGTAGACGGCGTCGTGGTAGATCGCGGTCGGCATCCGCGTCCAGGCATGGCCCCGCGCCTCGGCCGCCGCCTGGACGCGGTCCACCAGGACCGGGTCGAACGGGGTCGGGGGGGCGCGCCAGAACTCCGCGACCTGGACGGTGACGCCGCGCTCCGCCGCCAGGGCGTCGGCCCGGGCCCGGATCCGCGCCCCCATCGCCTCCAGCTGCGCGGTGTCGCCGTGGCGGGTGTCGAGGCTGAACCAGACCCGGCCGGGCGTGATGTTGCGGCTCGCCGGCTCCGCCCGCAGCACGCCGACGGTGGCGCGGCCGCGCTCGCCGCCGGCGCCGACCGCCGCCTCCGCGATGCCCTCGAGCGACGCGATCAGCGCCGCCGCGGCCATCATCGCGTCGCGCCGGCCCGCCATGGGGCTGCCGGCATGGGCCTCCTCGCCCAGCACGGTGATCTCGTACCAGATCTGGGCGAGCGCCCGGTCGACCACCCCGACGGTGAGCCCGGCCTCCTCCAGGCGCTTGCCCTGCTCGATGTGGAGCTCGAAATAGGCGCCGATCTCCCGCAGGGCGGCCGGGTCCGCCGCGCCCTGCCAGCCGATGCGCCGCAGCTCGTCGCCGAAGGCGTGGCCCGCGAGGTCCCGGGTCGCCAGGATGTCGGCCTCCGGGACGATGCCCATGGCGACGCCGCTGCCGCTCATCGGCGGCGCGAAGCGCGCGCCCTCCTCGTTGCACCAGTTGATCAGCAGGAGCGGCGCCTCGGTCTCGATCCCGGCCTCCTGCAGGGCGCGCATGATCTCCAGCCCGGCGAGGACGCCCAGCGGCCCGTCGAACTTGCCCCCGGTGGGCTGGGTGTCGAGGTGGCTGCCGACGGCGACCGGCTTCCGGCCCGGATCGCGCCCGGGCCGGTGGAAGACCATGGTGCCGACCCGGTCCACGGTGAGCGTCAGCCCCGCCGCCTCGCCCCAGCGCTGGAACAGGGCGCGCCCCTCGGCGTCGCGGTCGGTCAGGGCCTGCCGGTCGTTGCCGCCGTTGGGCAGCGCGCCGATCCGGGCGAGCTCCATCAGGCTGTCCCAGAGCCGCTCCCGCGAGAGCGGGAGGTTGGTGCGGTTCACCGTGCGGTCCATGGCGTCTCTGCTGCTGGCCTCCCGGCGGGATGCCTACCGGAAGGTGCAGGTTACGGCGCAGCGGCAACCCGCACCAGGGCGGGCCCGGCGCGAGCCACGGGCTTCGCGGGCCGGCGGCGCCCGACGGCGCCCGGCGGTGGAGCGATCCACGGGCCGAAGTGCGGATTTCCGCCGGATCGCGGCGTCTACCGATCATTTGTGATCGAACTGTCCGCGCGGCGGCGCTGTGAATCCGGTCTTTGCGCCGCACCGGAGCGGCCCCGCATTGTCGAGAACGGGATTGTCCGGAACCGAAGTCTTGATCATCCGCAATGCAACCCGGTGGCGGGGGGCCGCGACGCCGTGTCAAAAGCCGTTCGCGCAGCCGATACTGGACTTCGGGCTCGCGGACAGCATGTGTTGCGGATTAGTCTGTCCGCCATCGTACAATCGTCGATTGTAGCCAGTTCGGAGGGGATTCCATGGTGCTGGCTTCCACGACAGCCTCGGCCCTGCAGGCCGCCGGATTCATCGGGATCTGGGACACGGATGTCCGGGCCGGCCGGTCGATGCTGGATTCGGGCGCGGCCTCGCTGATGGCGGGGGATCCGGGGCTCGCCGGGACGCCGCTGCCGCTGGACGCGGCCCTCGGCCGGATCCACCCGGCCGACCGGGACTGGGTGTTCGGCCGGATCCGCCACGTCCGCCAGACCGGCGGCCCGGTCTCCCTCGAGTTCCGCGTCGTGACCGGGGCGGGCGAGATCCGCTGGATCCTCAACCGCGGCTGCCTAACGCCCGATTCGGACGGCCTGCTGCGCGGGCGCGGCGCCTACATCGACGTCACGGACCTCTACCGGCACGGGATCCAGTCCGGGGCCATGAACGGAGCCGTGAACAGCCCTATGAACGGCGTCACGCACGGCACCACCGACGGGGCGGACCTGAACACCGCGGCCGACCACGGCATCCAGATCCACGCGGCGCTGGAGCGCCACGGCGACCCCTATCTCCGCTCGGTCTCGGGGATGCTGCTCCACGGGATCGGCCGCGCGCTGGCGCGGCGCGACCCCTGACGCGCGCCCCGGGAAGAGGCCCTGGGAAGAGCTCTCGGGAATAGCCCCGGCGGCTCAGGTCCGCCAGGGATGGGCCGGCAGCTCGGTCCGGCCGATGGCCTTGGCGCCGGCCTCCGCGACGGTGTGGTCGTTCTCGACCGTCGAGCCGCTGACCCCGATGGCGCCCGACATGACGCCGTCGGCGTCGACGATCGGGATCCCGCCCGGGAAGGTGATCAGCCCGTCGTTGGAGTGCTCGATCCCGTAGAGCGGCCCGCCCGGCTGCGACAGCTGGCCGATCTGGCCGGTCATCATGCCGAAGAACACCGAGGTCTTGGCCTTCTTCTGGGCGATGTCGATCGACCCGACCCAGGCATCGTCCATGCGGTGGAACGCCTTGAGGTTCCCGCCGGAATCGACCACCGCGATGCACATCTGGGTGCCGAGCTCCACGGCCTTGGCGCGGGCGGCCGCGATCGCCTTCTCGGCCTGCTCGATCGTCACGTGCATGGGTCACTCCCCTTCGCGTTGTTGGCGCGACAGCCTGTGACGGTTTGAAGCGGTCGATGCAAGATCAACCGCAGATCGGCATCACGCTCGACTGGCGCGCTCAGGCCTTTGCTCAGGCCTCACGTTCCCGGGCGGCGCGGATCCGCTCCAAGAGGTCGGTCGCGAGCGCCGCGCAGGCGGCGGAATCCGGGCAGGGCCGCTTCCACACCACCCGCCCGTCGCGCAGCGCGATCCCCGCCTCGGCGGCCATCGCGGTCAGCGGCCGGTCGGGCCGCAGGTCGGCCGCGACGCCCTGCGGCCCGCCCCGGAGCCGGGCGACGCCCAGCGCGCAGCAGGACGCGCGCAGCCGCGCGAGGTCGAACAGCGCGAGCACCGGCGCGGGGGCTGCGCCGAACCGGTCCTCGACCTCGCCGGCGAGTGCCTCGATCGCTTCGGGCTCGCGGAGGCGCAGCAGGCGCGTGTAGAGGCTGAGGCGGATCTCGGGCTCCGGAACGTAGTCCTCGGGGATCCGGCTCGGCAGGCCGAGCTCGATCTCGGGGCTCCAGTCCTCGGCGCGCTCGCCCTTGGCGGCGGTGAGCGCCAGCTGCAGCAGGTGCTGGTAGAGGCCGAGCCCGACGAGCTTGGCGTGCCCCGCCTGATCCTCGCCGACGAGGTCGCCGGCGCCGCGCAGGTCGAGGTCCCGGGCGCTGACCGCGAAGCCGGCGCCGAGGCGGTCGAGGGCCTCCAGGGCGCGCAGGCGCTGCAGCGCCGCCGCCGGCGGGGGCGCGGCCGGGTCGCTGAGCAGGTGGACGGTGCCGCGGCGCTGGCCGCGGCCGACGCGGCCCCGGAGCTGGTGGAGCTGCGCCAGCCCGAACCGGGCGGCCTCCCAGACCAGCATGGTGTTGGCCCGCGGCACGTCGAGGCCGCTCTCCACGATCGCGGTGGCGAGCAGGACGTCGCCGTCGCCCTCCGCGAACCGGACCATGACCTCGTCCATGGCGGAGGGCTTGAGGTCCCCGTGCGCCACCAGGATGTCGAGGCCCGGCACGAGGGCGCGCAGGCGCTCGGCCATTGGGCCGATGTCCTCGATCCGCGGGCAGACCACGAAGCTCTGGCCGCCCCGGCGGTGCTCGCGGACGAGGGCCTCGCGGACCGCCTCGGCGTCGAAGGGCGCCACCACGGTCCGGACCGGCTGGCGCAGAGCCGGCGGCGTGGCGAGCACGCTGAGACTCTGGAGGCCGACGAGGGCCGCCTGGAGGGTGCGGGGGATCGGCGTCGCGGTGAGCGTCAGCACGTGGCCGCCATCCGCGAGGCGGCGCAGGTCGGCCTTCATCTTCGCGCCGAAGCGCTGCTCCTCGTCGATCACGGTTAGGCCGAGATCCGCGAACGCCACCCCGCTGCCGGCGAGCGCGTGGGTGCCGACCACCAGCCGGATCGAGCCGTCGGCGAGCCCCGCCTTGACGCGCTTGGCCTCGGCCGGCGCCACGAGGCGCGAGAGCTGCGCCACCTCGACGCCGAACCGGCCGAAGCGGCGGCGCAGCGTCTCGGCGTGCTGGCGCGCCAGCACGGTGGTGGGGGCGATCAGCGCCGCCTGCCGGCCGGAGAAGATCGCGGCCGCGAGGGCCCGGAGCGCCACCTCGGTCTTGCCGAAGCCGACATCGCCGCAGACCAAGCGGTCCATCGGCCGGCCGGAGGCGAGGTCGGCCATCAGCGCGTCGACCGCCGCCGCCTGATCGGGGGTCGGCGCGAAGCCGAAGCCGGCGGCGAACCGCTCCATCTCGCGGGCCGGCGGCGCCAGGACCGGCGCCTCGGTCTCCCGGCGGGCCCGGGCGGCCTCCAGCATCAGGCGGGCGGTCCGCGCCATGGTGGCCTCGGCCTCCAGGCGGCGCCGCGGCCACGTGCCGCCGTCGAGCTTGTCCAGGGTGACGGCGTCGGGCTCCGACCCGTAGCGCCAGATCCGGTCGGCCTGCGTGACCGGCACCATCAGGATCGCGTCGCCGGCGAAGCGCAGGCGCAGGGCCTCGGAGGGCTCCCCGTCCTGCGCGGCACCCGGCGCGGAGACCGGCTCCAGCCCCTCGAACACGCACAGGCCGTGGTCCCGGTCGACCGCCACGTCGCCGGGGCGCAGGTCGACCTCGCCCATCGGCAGGATCGCACGGGCGGCCCCGGTCACGGCGGCCTCCGGGCCGAACAGGTCGGCCGCCGCGATCACGGTGGCGCCCTGCTCGGGCACCCGGAAGCCGGCCGCCAGCGGGGCCTCCAGGGCGAGGACGTCGCCGGGCGCCGCCTCGGCGACGTCGGCCCAGGCGTCGATCAGGCGGATCGGGCGCTCGGCGATCTTGCCCGCCTGGCGCACGAGGCGTCGGAGCGGCCGGACCGAGCCGGCGAGCACGACGACGTCGCCGGCCTTCAGACGGGCGCGCAGGACCTTGGCGAAGGCCGTGCCGGGCCGGCGCTCCCCGGCGAAGCGCGGCATGGCGCGGGGTTCGCCGGCCGCATCGGTGGCGGCGAGCCGGCCGCGATCCGCCACAACGGCGCGCCACGCCTCCGGCGTCAGGTAGAGGCCGGTGCCGGGCCCCGCCGGCGCGTCGCGGGTCTTCAGCCGGCCCCGGGCCTCGTCCATCTGCTCGAAGAAGGCGTCGATCCGGGCCTGCGTGCCGTCCTCGACCGCGAGGCGCGCTTCGGGCACGTAGTCGAGGAGCGTGACGAGGCGCGGGTAGTAGCGGTCCAGGCGGTGCTCCTGGCCGGTGAACGGCTCGAAGCTCTGGCCGGAGCCGGGCTCCAGGACGATCTCGGTGGCCGGGTCGATGACGAGTTCGTCGGCCTCCGCCACCGAGCGCTGCGAGATCGGGTCGTAGGAGCGGATCGCGGTGACGCGGCCCGCCGCGTGCTCGATCCGGCAGGGAAGCGGCGCGGCGGCGGGGAACACCTCCACGGTGCGCCCGCGGACGGCGATCTCGCCGGGCTCGTCGACCCGCTCGTCGAGGATGTAGCCGAGGCGCTTGAGGTCTGCGGTCGCGGCCTCGACGTCGAGGGGATTGCCGACCCGCAGGGTCACGCGGGCCGACGCCCAGGTCTCCGGCGGCGGCACGCGCTGCACGAGGGCGGGGGCGGTCGTCAGCACGAAGTCCGGCAGCGCGTCCCGGTCGGTCAGCCAGCGCATCACGGCGGCCCGGGCACCCATCGTGGCCCGCGACGGCGAGGCGTGGTCGAAGGGCAGGCAGTCCCACTCGGGATAGACCGCGACCCGCGCGTCGGGATCGAGTGCCTGCAGGGTCGCGGCGAGGTCCTCGAGGCGGCGGGCGTCCCGGGCGACGTGCACCACCGGCCCGGGCCCCTCGGCGAAGGCCAGGAGCGCCACCGCCAGGGCGCCGGTGGGCATCAGCGGCGCGTCCTCCAGCCCCTGTCGGGCGCCCGCCTTCGTCCTGCGCTTGGCCATGCCTGATCCGAACCCATCCCTCGTGAGCCGGCAACGCCGCA
This sequence comes from Methylobacterium oryzae, assembly GCF_021398735.1. Lineage (NCBI taxonomy): Bacteria > Pseudomonadati > Pseudomonadota > Alphaproteobacteria > Hyphomicrobiales > Methylobacteriaceae > Methylobacterium > Methylobacterium oryzae. The sequence continues at coordinate 471,546 of NZ_CP090349.1, read as the reverse complement.
CCGGCCCCGCGGGCTCCCGGCCGCGGCGATCCGATCCACAGCCGCCGCGCGGGGCCCGCCCGAGCTCTTCGCGGGGCCCGCGACGGGCGAGGCAGGAAGAGATCCCGGCGGGCGCCCGAAGCCCGGTCGGCCGGACCAGCAAGACTTGAACGGCGCGCGTGAAATCGCACCCCCACCGATGATCCGGCGGGACTGTCTAGTATTGAACGATCGCGGAATGCTTGCCCTGGTCCCGCCGCCGGACGCGCGATGCAGAGTTTCACTAGGGGGAAGCGAAAGCTTGAGCTATGACGGCTCCGTGTCGCCGAACGAGACAGTATCCCGACCGTCGGGTTTCGAGCCCCAGCATCCCCAGCGGCTCGCCGCCCTGCGCGCCTACGCGATCCTCGACACGCCGCCCGAGCGCGCGTTCGACGAGATCGCCGAGATGGCCGCCCAGGCCTGCGGCACGCCGATGGCCCACATCAACTTCGTCGACGCCGACCGGCAGTGGATCAAGGCCGCGTTCGGCCACGCCGCGCGGGCGATGCCGCTCGCGTTCGGCTTCTGCACCGAGGCCATGCGCGCGGACGGCGCCCTCGTGCTGCCCGACCTGACCGCGGAGCCGGAGAGCGCCGCCAACCCCCTCGTGACCGGCGACCCGCACCTGCGCTTCTACGCCGGCGTGCCCCTGGTGACGCCGGACGGCTGGGCCATCGGGACGCTCTGCGTCCTCGACCGCGTCCCGCGCACGCTGACCGACCAGCAGCTCTTCATCCTGAAGGCGCTCGCCCGGACGGTGATGACGCAGCTGGAATCCCGGAACGCCGAGGCGGCCCTGCGCCGGAACGAGGAGCGCTACCGCTCGCTGTTCACCTTCATCGATGCCGGCTTCTGCCTGATCGAGGTGGAGTTCGCCGACGGCGACCGGCCCGTCGACTACCGCTTCCTGGAGGTCAACCCCGCCTTCGAGCGGCAGACCGGCCTGCGGGCCCCGGTGGGCCGCCGGATGCGGGACCTCGCCCCCGACCTCGAGCAGCACTGGTTCGACCTCTACGGCCGGGTCGCCCTGACCGGCGAGCCGGTCCGATTCGAGCAGGCCGCCGCGGCGCTGGGCCGCTGGTACGACGTGCACGCCTACCGGGTGGACGGGCCGGCGCGGAACCGCGTCGCGATCCTGTTCAACGACATCACCGAGCGCCGCCGGAGCGAGAACGCGCTCCGGGCCCGGGAGGCGGAACTCCGGCTGGTCGCGGACGCGATGCCGGTCCTGATCGCCTTCATCGACCGCGACCTGACCTACCGGTTCGCGAACGCCGCCTACGAGACCTGGACCGGCCAGGCGCCCGACGCCGTCGTCGGGCGGACCGTCGGCGACCTCCTCGGCCCCGGCGCGTTCGAGGCCCGGCGCGCCGGCATCGAGCGGGCGCTCGCCGGTCAGGAGGTCCGCGAGGAATGGGCCTGGACCTTCCCGAACGGCCAGGCCCGGATCGCCGACACCCGCTACCTCCCGCGCCGCGGCCCGGACGGACGCGTCGACGGGTTCTACGTCTTCGCCCACGACGTCTCCGAGCGGAAGCGGAACGAGGTCCTGCTCCAGTCCCGGGCAGAGCACCTGGAGGCGCAGGTCGCCGCCCAGACCCGCGACCGCGACCGGGTCTGGACGCTGTCGCCGGTGCTGAAGCTCGTCTCGGACCGGACCGGGCGGGTCCAGTCGGTGAACCCCTCGTGGAGCCGGGCGCTGGGCTGGTCGGAGGCCGAGACGGTCGGCCGGCCGGCCCTGGACTTCCTCGCCCCCACCGAGCGCGCGGCGGCCGAGGCGGCGCTGCGCCCGCTCTGCGCGGACAGCCGGGTCGAGGATATCGAACTGGCCTGCCTGACCCGCGCCGGCGACCGGCGGCGGGTGCTCTGGACCGTCGTTCCGGAGGACGGGCTGTTCTACGGCTTCGGGCGCGACATCACCGAGCAGCGCCAGGCCGAGGAGGCGCTGCGCCAGTCGCAGAAGCTCGAGGCCATCGGCCAGCTCACCGGCGGGGTGGCGCACGACTTCAACAACCTCCTGACCATCATCCGGTCGTCCGTGGAGTTCCTGCGCCGGCCGGACCTGGCCGAGACGCGCCGGCGCCGCTACCTCGACGCCGTCTCCGACACCGTCGACCGCGCGGCCAGGCTCACCGGCCAGCTCCTCGCCTTCGCCCGGCGCCAGGCGCTGAAACCCCAGGTGTTCGACATCGGCGCGCGCCTGCGCAGCATCGCCGACATGCTCGATTCGGTCACCGGCGCGCGCATCCGCGTGGCCATCGACCTGCCGGCGACGCCCCGCTACGTGCGCGCCGACCAGAGCCAGTTCGAGACCGCGCTGATCAACATGGCGGTCAACGCCCGCGACGCCATGGACGGGGAAGGCAACCTGACCCTGCGGCTGGAGGGCGATAGCCCGATGCCGCCGATCCGCGGGCATGCCGGCGCGAAGGGACCGTTCGTGGCCGTGCGGGTCTCCGATACCGGCGCCGGCATCCCGGACGCGGATCTGGGACGGATCTTCGAGCCGTTCTTCACAACAAAGGAGGTCGGCAAGGGCACCGGCCTCGGCCTCAGCCAGGTCATCGGCTTCGCCAAGCAGTCGGGCGGCGACATCGACGTGGCGAGCGCGCTCGGCCACGGCACGACCTTCTCGCTCTACCTGCCGCAGGTCGCCGCGCCCGCCGCGGCGTCCGAGGCCGACCGCGAGGCCCGCCCGGAGGCGGAGCCGCGGCGGGGCCTGTGCATCCTCGTCGTGGAGGACAATCTCGGGGTCGGGCGCTTCTGCACCCAGATCCTGGAGGATCTGGGCCACGCGCCGGTCTGGGCGAAATCCGCCGAGGAGGCGCTGGCCGAACTCGACCGGGCGCCGGACCGGTTCGACGCGGTCTTCTCCGACGTGGTCATGCCGGGGATGGGCGGCTTCGCCCTCGCCCGGCAGCTCCGGACCCGCCGCCCCGACCTGCCGGTGGTGCTGACCTCGGGCTACAGCCACGTCCTGGCCGAGGACGACGCCCACGGTTTCGCCCTCCTGCGCAAGCCCTACTCGGCCGAGCAGCTCGCCCAGGTCCTCTCCGAGGCGGCGCGGCGGGGCGGGCAGCCGGACGCCCGCGCACGGCCGGAACCCGCTTCCGATTAACAGTCTTCGCCAGAATTCATCGGCGCATCATCCGGAAATCTTCCCGCAGACGAGATCCGGATGTAGTCTATCCCCATCCACCACCGGGGCCTCGACCGCCATGACGCTGACCGGACGTTTCTGGTTCCGCCGGACCTGGACCGGCAAGCTGGTCCTGCTCGTCGAGGAGGAGCGCGGGCGCTGGTTCCGGCGCCGCCTCGGCCGCACCCTGCGCTGGCGCGACGCGCGGCTCCTCGATCTGGCCGAAGGTCCCCTGCGGGGGCTCATGACGCTGGAGCGGACCTACCGCGCCGAGTTCGGCCCCGGCGAGCCGCGCCGCCCCGCCGGCCTCACGGCGGTCCCGGGCGGGCGGGCCCTGCCGCGCGGCGGGCCGGAGCCAGGAACAAGGCCGTCCCTGTCGGGTTGACGGCAGGCAAGACAGCGACGGCGTCGCTGTCTTGCAGCCCCTCGTGGGCGTTTCCTCCCTAGACTTCCGGACCGTTCTCCTGAGGGCGGTCCTTTTTTTGTTGTCGTCGGTCAGTCGCCGGGCAGTCGTCGACATGGCCCGCGACGGACAGCTCTCAAGAATCTCTCAGATTTACTTCCCGCCGTCCTGGGCCTCGCCCAGAGCAACGGTCCCGGCACCGGTCTCGGCACCGGCCTCGAGGGCCAGCAGCGCGAAGGTCGCGAGCCAGTGCTCGCCCATGTAGTCGCCGGTGACGTGCGGGAGCCCGGCCGCGAGGTGCGCCTCCGCGGCCGCGCGGAGCGGCGGCCGGCGGGGATCGTCCGGGCCGAGGGACGCGGCGAGCGCGCGGAAGCACCACGCGCGGCTGAGGTTCAGCCCGTCGAGATGGGCGATCTTCCCGTCGGAGCAGTCGGTCACGCCCGCGGGGCGGAACAGGGTCGCGGGTCGGGACGCCGCGAGACCGGGCAGGAACCGGTCGAACCAGGGCGCGAAGCGGGCGGGCGGCAGCAGCCGGCGCATGCACTCCGCCTCGATCAGCGCCGAGGAGAGGAAGTCGTCGCCGCCGGGCTCGCCCCAGGCCGGGCAATCCGCGTCCTCCCCGTACCAGCCGACGGCGGTGTCGTGCAGCAGAGTGGTCAGCCCGGCATCCCCCGCGCCCTCCGCGTAATCGGCCGCCAGGCGCAGCGCGAAGGCGGTGTTGAAATGGGTCCCGACCCGCACCGGGTAGGACGCCACCGGCAGGAACTCCGCGAAGCGCCGGACGATCACCGCGGCCAGCGGCGCCAGGGCCTCGGACCAGCGGCGCTCGGGGAGCGCGGCGAGCGCGTCGGCGAGCTTCAGCAGCCAGCCCCAGCCGTAGGGCCGCTCGAAGCCCCGGGCGGTCGGGGCGGCGAAGTAGGCGCATTCCCCCGCCACCGTCGCGGGAGTCAGCTGCGCGTCGAGCCGGGCGCGGATCGCCGGGGCCTGCGGGCCGTCCGGGAACAGCCGCAGCACCCGCGCCAGCAGCCACGTACCGTGGACGCAGGAATGCCAGTCGTAGCTGCCGTGAAAGGCCGGGTGCAGGGCCGCGGGGGTGCGGGCATCCGCCGGCCCGGCCAGGACGTGGCCCGGCTTGTTCGGATATTCGCGGCCGACATGGCCGAGGGCGACGGCGGCGAAGCGCGCGGCGATGTCGGGGGTGAGCGTGGGAGTGGGCGTGGGAGTGGGCGTGGGAGTGGGCGTCATCGCGGCATTCCGGCGGGCGTTCTGCGGGGACTCGGCGACCGCCGGCATAGCGGGTTTCCCGGCACGGCGTCAGGGCTCGCGGATCCTTTGCCGGCACGGCCCCGGATCGGCTATCGCGGTGAGGCCGGGCCGGACGCGCCGGCCCCAGTGAGAGACCCCATGCGCCGCCCGCCGCCCGCCGCCCTCCTCGTCGTGGCCCTCGTGGCGGCCCTGTCGGCCGCAGCGGCACCGGCCGAAGCCGCGCCGGACCCGAGCCGCGACGTGCTGTGGGCCGCCCTGAAGACCTGCGTGCTCGCCAAGCGGCTCGCCAACCGGACCTTCCCGTGCCTGTCGGTCGATCTCGGGGACGGTGACCGTCCCGGCTCGGCGGTCCTGCGCGCGCCCGGCGAGCCGACCCACAGCGTCGTCATGCCCACCGACACCGTGCCGGGCCTGGAGGCGCCGGTCCTGCGGGGACCGCGCGGTGCCGCCTACTGGCGGGCGGCCCTGGCGGCGCGGCCGCTCGTGTCGGACGTGCTGAAGGGGAAGCTCACCCCCGCGGAGGTCGGGCTCGCGGTCAACTCGGCCCGGGGCCGCAGCCAGGACCAGCTCCACATCCACCTCGACTGCCTGAAGCCGAGCGTGCTCAAGGCCGTCCGGGCGCACGGCCGGCAGGTGCGCCACACCTGGAGCCGCTTCCCGGTGCCGCTGGCCGGCGACCGGTACTACGCCCTGCGCGTGCCGGAGGCGGAGGCCGCGCAGTTCAACCCGTTCGCGGCCCTGCACACCCTGCCGGGCGCCCGGCCGGACCTGCACCGGACGAGCTTCGCGGCGCTCGCCACGCCCCCGGGCGATCCCGAGCCGGGCTACATCCTGCTGGCATACCGGGCGCCGAGCGCCAGCGCCGAGGACGTGATGGACCACAGTTGCACCGTCGCTGCGTCCCGCGGCGGCGCTTGAGCGGGCCCGGTCACCGGCTCAGTCCCTCCGCGCGGTAGAAGCCGGCCAGGCCGGCCCCCGCGGCGAGCCGGATCTTGGGCAGGGCGACGCGGTCGAACAGGGCCGCCTCGCGCGCCCGGTTCTCGCGCTCGGTAACGGCGATGTGGCGGATCATCGCCCATTTCACGCTGTCCCGGCCGCCGTCGAGGGCGCCGAGCCGCTCGCGCACGAACCATGACCGGCGCAGGTAGCGGATCAGGCCGGTGGCGGTCGGGACGTCGAGGAGGATCACGCCCGTCGCCCGCTCCAGACGCTGCGGCAGGCATCGGGCATAGGTGCCGTCCATGACCCAGCGCGGCTCGCGGATCGCCGCGTCGTGCAGGGCCTGGAACTCCGCGAAGGGCCGCGGGTCCCAGTCGGTGCCCGGCTGGTGATACAGCCGGTCGAGGTGGACCGGCGGCAGGCCGCGCGCCCGCGCGATGGCGACCGCCAGGGTGGACTTACCGCTGTTCGACGGCCCCAGGATACAGAGCCGCGGGCCGAGCGCGTCGAGGGTCACGGCGAGCGCGGCGGTGGCAGCGCGTCGAGCAGCTGGCGCAGGAATGCCCGCACCGCCTTCGGCAGCCGCCGGTCGCGCATCGCCTGGATCTTCACGCCCCGGGCGAGGCTCGTCCGGGACTGGATCGGCAGGCTGACAAGCTCGTTGAGCCGCAGGGGCGTCTGCACCGACAGCGCCGACATCAGGGCGATGCCGCGGGAGCGCCGCACGAAGGGCAGCAGCGCCGAGAGCGTGTTGGAGGTCAGCACCGGCTCCACCGCGATGCCCTCGTGCGCGCAGGCGGCGTCGAAGACCTGCCGCAGGGTCGTGTCCCGGGTCGGCAGGGCGACGGGATACTCCAGCAGGTCGACGAGGCGCAGGGCCGGCGCCCGCGCGAGGGGATGGTCGGGCGCGGCCAGCGCCAGCATGTCGACCTGCCCGTCGTAGAGCACCTCGACCTGCGCGGTGGGTGTCAGCGCGAAGGTGATCCCGAGATCGGCATCCCCCACCGACACCGTCTGGGTGACCTGGGCCGGGGGCTGGACCGTGACCTCGAAGCGGATGCCGGGATGGGCCGCGTGGAAGGCCGCGATCGCGTTCGGCACGATGTCGAGGGAGAAGCCCTCCGAGCAGGCGACCCGGATCAGCCCGCGGGCGAGCCCTTCCAGCTCCCGGATCTCGGTGACCACCTGCTCGGAGCGGATCAGCACCTGATGGGCGTGCTGCGCCAGCAGCTCACCGGCCGGGCTCGGCACCATGCCGCGCGGGCGGCGCTCGAACAGCACGCAGTCGAGCTCGGCCTCCAGGTTGGCGATCTGCCGGCTGATCGCCGAGGCCGCGACGTTGAGCTGGGACGAGGCGGCCGCGATCGACCCGGTGCGGGCCACGGCCAGGAAGTAGCGCAGGCCCGTACTCTGCATTATCGTGCTCGATGCGCTGTATGGTGCCGTGCACATTGCCGATATGGCAACGCAGCACTCGCTAAATTCTACTTGTTGCGATCCCAGATGCACAACACCATGGCAGGGTGAAAAACGCGGCAGCCGCGGAACCGTCCGCCGGGCCTGTCCGCCGCGCCGTCGGAGCCTGCATGCCGCTACGGACCCTCACCCGAGCCGCCACCCTGGCCGCCTCGTTCGCGACCCTGATCGCCGCCCACCCGGCGCTGGCCGGCAAGGCCAACGACACATTGGTCTACGCGTCGGACAGCGAGCCCGAGAACGTCAGCCCGTATCACAACAGCGCCCGCGAGGGCGTGATCCTGGCCCGGAACTGCTGGGACACGCTGCTGTACCGGGATCCCAAGGACGGCACCTACAAGCCGTTCCTGGCGACCGCTTGGAAATGGGCGGACGACACGACCCTCGACCTCACGATCCGCGAGGGCGTGGTCTTCCACAACGGCGACCCGCTCGGGCCGGAGGACGTGGCCTTCACGTTCAACTACGTGCTGACCCCCGAAGCGCGCACGGTCACCCGCCAGAACGTCGACTGGATGAAGTCGGTGGAGGTGACCGGCCCGCACAGCGTGCGCATCCACCTGAAGGCCCCGTTCCCGGCGGCGCTGGAATACCTCGCCGGCCCGACCCCGATCTTCCCGGCCAACTACTTCAAGAAGGTCGGCCTCGACGGTTTCGCCAAGGCGCCGGTCGGCAGCGGCCCGTACCGGATCACCAAGGTCGACAGCGGCCGCGGCGTCTCCATGGAGCGGTTCGACAAGTACTGGGCCGAGAGCCCTCTGGGTAAGCCGAAGATCGGCAAGCTGCAGTTCCGCGTCATCCCGGACGGCGAGAGCCGGATGGCCGAGCTGATGACCGGCGGCGTCGACTGGATCTGGCGGGTGCCGAGCGACCAAGCCGAGCAGTTGCGCGCCGCGCCCAACATCACGGTCCTCAATTCCGAGACGATGCGGGTCGGGTTCCTGCAGTTCGACACGCTGGGCCGGGCGAAGGAGAACTCGCCGCTCAAGGACGTGCGCGTCCGGCAGGCGATCTCCTACGCCATCGACCGCAAGGCGATGGTCGACAACCTCGTGCGCGGCGCCTCGCGGGTGATGAACGCGCTGTGCTTCGTCGACCAGTTCGGCTGCACCGACCAGGGCGTGCCGCGCTACGCCTACGACCCCGCCAAGGCCAAGGCGCTGCTCAAGGAAGCCGGCTACCCGAACGGGTTCGAGATCGACCTCGGCGCCTATCGCGAGCGCGACTACGCCGAGGCGGTGATCGGCTATCTCGGCGCCGTCGGCATCAAGGCGCGGCTCAACTACCTGCGCTACGCGGCGTTCCGCGACGCGCTGCGGGCCGGCAAGACCTCGATCGGCTACCAGACCTGGGGGTCGTTCTCGGTGCTCGACGTCTCGGCCTTCGACGGGGTGTATTTCCGCGGCGGCGAGGAGGACCTGACCAAGGATCCGCAGGTGATCGCCGACCTGCAGGAGGGCGACAGCTCCATGGATCCCGAGAAGCGCAAGGCCGCCTACGCCAAGGCGCTCCAGCGGATCGCCGCGCAGGCCTACGCCCTGCCGATGTTCTCCTACTCGACCAACTACGCCTTCACGTCGGACCTGACCTTCACGGCCCAGCCCGACGAGGTGCCGCGCTTCTACGCGGCGTCGTGGAAGTGAGGATGGCCGCGAAGGCGCGACGCCTTTCCCCTCCCCCTTGCGGGGAGGGGTCAGGGGTGGGGGTGGCGCAGACGGCACCGCACCGCTCGATTCTGCGCCACCCCCACCTCCGGCTCCTCCCCACAAGCTTGAGCGATCCCGGGCAAGCCCGGGATCGCCGGGGGAGGAGAGGACGCTTCGTCCTGATCCGGCGCGATCTGCATCGCCAGGAAGGAGCCTGAACCCATGCTGGCCTTCACGTTCCGGCGCGTGCTGGTCGCCCTGGCGGTGGCCCTCACGGTCTCGGTGGCGAGCTTCCTGCTCCTCCACCTCTCGGGCGACCTCGCGACCGCGATCGCCGGCCCCGAGGCCACCGGCCCGCAGATCGCCCAGATCCGCCAGGATTACGGGCTGGACCAGCCGCTGCTGACCCAGTTCCTCACCTGGGGCTGGCGGGCCCTGCACCTCGATTTCGGCAACTCCTTCTATTTCCGCGAGAGCGTGATCGACCTGCTCGCCGCCCGCCTGCCGATCACCCTCTATCTCGGCATCATCGCGCTCGCCGTGGCCCTGTTCGTGGCGATCCCGCTGGGCGTCGTCGCCGCCGTGAAGCGGGACACGTGGATCGACCGGACGGCGCTCGCCGTCTCGGTGCTCGGCCAGGCGATGCCGAGCTTCTGGTTCGGCCTGACGCTGATCCTGATCTTCTCCGTCAACCTCCGCTGGCTGCCGGTCTCGGGCAACGCCACGTGGAAGAACTTCGTCCTGCCGGCGGTCGCCCTCGGCTACTACGCGATGCCGGCGGTGATGCGCCTCACCCGCAACGGCATGCTGGAGGTGCTGGCCTCCGACTACGTCCGCACCGCCCGCGCCAAGGGGCTGCCGCCGCGCAAGATCCTGGTGCGGCACGCGCTGCGCAACGCCGTGATCCCGGTGATCGCCCTCTCGGCGGTGCAGTTCGGCTTCATGCTGGGCGGCTCGATCGTGATCGAGGCGGTGTTCTCGCTCCAGGGGCTCGGGCAGCTCGCCTGGGAATCCATCGCCCGCAACGACTTCCCGGTCGTCCAGGCGATCGTGCTGGTGCTCGCCATGATCTATATCGGCCTGACGCTCGCCGCCGACCTCTTGAACGCCTTCCTCGACCCGCGCCTGCGCCAGTCGTGAGGATCCGCCGATGAGCCTCCCCCCCGACACGGCGGCGCTCGCCGCCCCGGCCCTGCCCCCGGACGCGCCGATCGCGCTGGCGCCGGTCCCCTCCCCCACTCGCCTGATCCTGCGCCGGGGCCTGCGCCACACCGGCTTCCTGATCGGGGCCGGGATCCTCGGGCTGATCGTGCTGGCGGCGCTCGCCGCCCCGCTCATCGCCCCGCACGACCCCTACGCGCAGGACGTGTCCCGCCGCCTGATCCCGCCGGTCTGGCAGGCCAAGGGCACCTGGGAGCACGTGCTCGGCACCGACAAGCTCGGCCGCGACTACCTGAGCCGCCTGCTCTACGGCGGCCAGATCTCCCTCCTGATCGGGATCTCGGCGGCGCTGATCTCCGGGCTGATCGGCACGACGCTCGGCCTGTGCGCCGGCTATTTCGGCGGCTGGGTCGATTCGGTGGTCAGCTACGTCGTGACCACGCGGCTCGCCATGCCGGTGGTGCTGGTGGCGCTGGCCATGGCGGCGCTGGTCGGCGGCTCGCTCAAGGTGGTGGTGCTGGTGCTGGGCTTCCTGCTCTGGGACCGCTTCGCCGTGGTGACGCGGGCCGCCACCCAGCAGATCCGCAACCAGGACTTCGTCTCGGCCGCCCGCGCCGCGGGGCTCACGGACCTGCGGATCATCCGCCAGGAGATCCTGCCCAACATCATGAACGCGCTGATCGTCGTGGCGACCCTGGAGATGGCCCACGCGATCCTGCTGGAGGCCGCCCTGTCGTTCCTCGGGCTCGGCGTGCAGCCGCCCCTGCCCTCCTGGGGCCTGATGATCGCCGAGGGCAAGCAGTACATGTTCTTCCAGCCCTGGGTGATCACCATCCCGGGCGTGGCGCTCCTCCTCCTCGTGCTGGCGATCAATCTCTTAGGTGATGGCCTGCGCGACATCACCGCTCCCGAGGCGCGCCACTGACGCCGTCGCCAGGCCGGAACCGGCCGGCAGGTTAACGAAATGTTTCACGGGAAACACACCATGACGCGAGACGCCGCCATCGCGCGCGCCACGGAGGCCTTCGACTCGGGCGCGTTCCTCGCGCTCCTGCGGGAGGCCGTGGCGATGCCCACCGAGAGCCAGGCTCCCGGCCAGGAGGCGGCGCTCCGCGCCTATCTCGACGCTTTCATCGCGCCGCTCGTCGCCCGCCTCGGCTTCGACGCGCCGAAGATCTTCCCCAACCCGGACGGGGTCCACGGACCGTTCCTGATCGCCGAGCGGCGCGAGGGCGCGGACCTGCCGACCGTGCTGATCTACGGCCACGGCGACACGGTGCGGGGCTACCCCGAGCAGTGGCGCGAAGGGCTCGGCCCCTGGGAGATCGTGGTCGAGGGCGACCGCTGGTACGGGCGCGGCACCGCCGACAACAAGGGCCAGCACGTCCTCAACCTCGCGGCCCTGGAGCAGGTGATCGCCGCGCGCGGGGGCCGTCTCGGCTTCAACGTCAAGCTCCTGATCGAGATGGGCGAGGAATCGGGCTCCCCGGGCCTGCGGCCGTTCTGCCGGGAGCAGGCGGAGGCCCTGCGCTCCGACGTGCTGATCGCCTCGGACGGCCCCCGCCTCAACGGCGAGCGGCCGACCCTCTTCCTGGGCTCCCGCGGCGCCTACAATTTCGAGCTCAGCCTGAACCTTCGGGAGGGCCCGCACCATTCCGGCAACTGGGGCGGGCTGCTGCGCAACCCCGGCACGGTGCTGGCCTCGGCGATCGCCTCGATGGTCGATGCCCGCGGCAGCATCCTGGTGGACGCCCTGCGGCCGCCGCCGATCCCCGAGGGCGTGCGCGCGGCGCTCGCCGACATCCGCGTCGGCGAGGACCCGACCGCGCCCACGATCGATTCCGACTGGGGCGAGCCGGGCCTGAGCCCGGCCGAGCGGGTCTTCGCCTGGAACACGCTGGAGGTGCTGGCCTTCAAGACCGGCGACCCGGACGGGCCGCTCAACGCCGTGCCGCCCCACGCCAAGGCGACCCTGCAGCTGCGCTTCGTGGTCGGCACCGACTGGCAGAACCTCATCCGGAACGTGCGCGCCCATCTCGACGCGCGCGGCTTCCCGATGATCGAGGTCCGGCCGGCCCGCGCGGCGGAAGTCTTCCAGGCGACCCGTCTGCCCGTGGAGGATCCCTGGGTCGAGTGGGCGCTCCAGTCGATCGAGGCGAGCTCGGGCAAGAAGCCGGCGCTGCTGCCCAATCTCGGCGGCTCGCTGCCGAACGACGCCTTCTCGGAGATCCTCGGCCTGCCGACCCTCTGGGTGCCGCATTCCTACCCGGCCTGCCGCCAGCACGGTCCGGACGAGCACATGCTCGCCTCCGGCACCCGCGAGGGCCTGGCGATCATGGCCGGCCTGTTCTGGGATCTGGGCCGAGACGGGCCCGACATCCTCCGCCGCCGCACCGCGAGGGCCTGACACGATGAGCGAGCCGGTCGTCCGCATCCGCGATCTGACGATCGCGCTCCCCAAGGGCGCCGACCGCCCGCACGCGGTCGAGGGCCTGAACCTCGACCTCGAGGCCGGGAAGATCCTGTGCGTGGTCGGGGAATCGGGCTCGGGCAAGTCGATGAGCGCCTACGCGCTGACAGGCCTCCTGCCCCGGGCGCTGAAGCCGACGGCCGGCGCGATCCTGTTCGAGGGCCGGGACCTCCTGACCCTCGACGAGCCGGCGTGGCGCGCGCTGCGGGGCCGGCGCATCGCCATGGTGTTCCAGGAGCCGATGACGGCCCTGAACCCGGTGATGCGAGTCGGCGACCAGATCGCCGAGATGTTCGAGGCGCACAACCTGCTCAGCCGGAGCGAGCGCCGGGCCCGGGCGGTGGCGCTCGCCGCCGAGGTCGGGCTGCCGAACCCCGAGGAGGCGGTGCGGGCCTACCCGCACCAGCTCTCCGGCGGCCAGCGGCAGCGGGCGATGATCGCCATGGCGCTGGCGCTGGAGCCCTCGGTGCTGGTCGCCGACGAGCCGACCACGGCGCTCGACGTCACCACCCAGGCCCAGATCCTCCGGCTGATCCGCGACCTGCAGCGGAAGCGCGGGATGAGCGTCCTGTTCATCACCCACGATTTCGGCGTGGTGGCGGAGATCGCCGACCACGTGGCGGTGCTCCAGCGCGGGCGGCTCGTGGAATCCGGCACGGCCGAGGCGGTGCTGCGGAACCCGCAGGCGCCCTACACCCGGGCGCTGCTCGCCGCCGTCCCGAGCCTGACGCCGCCGCCGCGCCCGCCCCTGGCGGCCGCCCCGGTCGCGCTGTCGGTGAACCGGCTGTCGAAGACCTATTCCGGGCGCTCCGGCCTGTTCGGCAAGCCGCGGGTCGTGGCGGCGGTCAAGGACGTCTCGTTCGACGTGCGCCGCGGCGAGACCCTGGGGATCGTGGGCGAATCCGGCTCCGGCAAGTCGACCACCGCGCGGCTCGCGATCCGCCTGATCGAGCCCGACGGCGGCACCGTCCGGCTGGGCGAACTCGACTACACGGCGCTGAGGAGCGGCGCGTTGCGCGACAAGCGCAGCCGGATCCAGATGATCTTCCAGGACCCGTTCGCGTCGCTGAACCCGCGGCGCACCGTCGAGCAGATCATCACGGCGGGCCCGATCGCCCACGGGGTCTCGGCCGCCGAGGCCCGGGAGCGGGCGCGCAGCCTCCTCGACCTCGTCGGTCTCGATCCGAAGGCCGCCGCCCGCTACCCCAACGCCTTCTCGGGCGGGCAGCGCCAGCGCATCGGCATCGCCCGAGCGCTCGCGATGGAGCCGGACGTGCTGGTGGCCGACGAGGCGGTCTCGGCGCTGGACGTCTCGGTTCAGCGGCAGGTGCTGGACCTGCTGGAGGACCTGAAGCAGAGATTGTCGCTGGCGATGCTGTTCATCACCCACGATCTGCGGGTGGCCGCCACGATCTGCGACCGGATCGCCGTGATGCACCGCGGCGCCATCGTGGAGATGCGGGGCACCGCGGACCTGTTCGCCGCGCCGGAGCACGCCTACACCCGCAACCTGCTCGCCGCGGTGCCGGGCGCGCGCGCCTCCTGAGCCGTTCCGGCCCCGGACGGGCCAATCTGGGACGCAGAGACAAGTTTTTTGGACGGGACCGCCCTGTCCGGATCCTGCAAGTTCAGTAGGATAGCGCCGTTGTCGAGGGTGGAGCACCCCGGCGGATCCACGGCTGCACCCGCTATCCGTCCCCGCCCGCACCTCGCACGGGGACAGGGTTATCGAGCGTGTCGATCTCAGACAAGACCGACGACATCCGGCAGAACCGCAAGCGCAGCGAGACGAATCTGCCGCCGGTGCTCCGCCGCGGGCGCGAGCACCGGATCGTGCGTTGGATCGGCGCCGCGAACCGCAAGGCGCCGCGCCCCGCGGAGGAGCCCGCGGCCGCGGACAACCGGGTGATCAAACTGAGCTGGGCCGACACGTTCGGCCGCCCGGGCCGCGCCGAGCCCAGCCGATCCGAGCCGGCCCCCGCGCAGGTGCTGCCGTTCCTGGGGCGGCGGAGCGAGACCGCGCCGCGCGCGGCCCCGCGCCGCGCCGCCGATCAGCCGCCGGTGCCCGTCCTGCGCTGATCGACGCGCCCGCCGGGCACGCCGAGGCCGATCGCCTTCGCCAGCGCGGAGCGCTGCGCGGCGTAGCCCGGCGCCGTCATCGGGTAATCGTCCGGCAGACCGTAGCGCTCGCGGTACCGCTCCGGCGTCAGGCCGTGGGCGGTGAGGTGGCGCTTCAGGGTCTTGTAAGTCCGGCCGTCGATGAAGCTGACGATCCCGTCCTCCTGGACCGACTTGCGGATCTGGGCCGGCGTCGGCCGCTCCACGGCCGGCTCGACCGCGGCCGCCGGCGCCTGCCCGTCGAGGGATGCCAGGGCCGCGTGCACGCTCGCCATCAGCTCGGGCAGGGCCGTCGGCGGAACGGAATTGTTCGAGACGTAGGCGGCGACGATCTCGCCCACCAGCGTGACCAACCTGAGGCTGTTCTCGGGATTCTTTTCAGGCACTGCGCGAGTCCACACGAAGCTTTCGACGACGATGCCTGCGGTTCCAAAGCAAAAACCGCGTATGTGTCAAGACGGTCTTGACTGAAGGATGATCACCCGAAGCGCTTTTCGGTGCGGATGGGCCGGATCGCCGGCGCGAAAGGCTCCGGTCACCTGCACAAAGGTGCCGATGGAATGCCTGTTACACGGGTCGGGAGCCCGCGCGGCGGGAAAGACCGCGCGCGGCGTCACCCGATCCCGAGGGCGCGGATCAGCGTCAGGCTGAGGGCGATCAGGACCGCCAGGGAGGCGGTGACCGCGAGGGTGACCCGGCCGCCGACCCGGGCCAGGACCCGGACGTCGACCCCGAGGCCGAGGGCGGCCATGGACAGGACCGTGAGCACGCCGGCGAGCTGGGTCAGCGGCTTCACCGCCGGGTCCGGGACGAGGCCCAGGGAGCGCAGGGTGGCCAGCGCCAGGAAGCCGAGGATGAACCAGGGCACCAGCTTGGTGAAGCCCGGACGGGACGGCGCCGGCGGCGCCCCCGCTGCCTGCGGCAGACGCGGGGCGATCAGCGAGAACACCACCACGACCGGGCCGAGCATCAGCACCCGCACCAGCTTGACCAGGGTGCCGACCTGGGTCGACAGCAGGCTCACCGGGACGGTCGCGGCCAGGACCTGCGGCACCGCGTAGACGGTGAGCCCCGCCAGCACCCCGTACTGGTTGTCGGTCATGCCCGCGAGGGGCACGAACAGCGGCAGCCCGAGCACCATCAGCACGCCGAGGACGGCGGTGAACGCGATGGCGGCGGCGATGTCCTTCGCCTCCGCGCCGATCACGGGTGCCACCGCGGCGATGGCCGAGTTGCCGCAGATGGCGTTGCCGCAGGCCACCAGGATCGCCATCCGGGCCGGCAGCCCGAGCGCCCGGCAGATCGCCACGCTGGCGGCGATGCCGAGCACCACGGTCCCGACGATGCCGGCCAGCAGCGCCGGGCCGGAGGCGAGGATCGCCCCGAGGCTCAGGGAGGCGCCGAGCAGCACCACGGCGACCTCGAGGAGCTGCTTGGCCGAGAAGGCGATGCCGGTGCGGAACTGCGCCGGGGGCGTCCAGGCGGTCCGCACCGCGATGCCGATCAGGATCGCCAGGACCAGGGCCTCGATGTAGGGGTGACCGGCGACCCGCTCCTCTACCGCCTGCGCGGCCATCGCCACCGCGGTGATCACCGCGCACAGGCCGATGCCGGGCAGGACCGAGGCGGCCGTGTCCGACCGGCCACCCCGTTCGGGGCGGGCCGGCGTCGGGGCCGTCTTGGATGGGGCGTCAGGGCTCACGGGAACGGGCTCCGGGGGTCGTCAGCGGAGCCTATAGGAAGAAAACGTTCGCCGCACCGTCGCAACAGAGAAGTTCGATCTCTATTCGAGCAACATGCGAGAAGACACGTCTCCGCAGAGATCGGGGCCGGCCTCGGGCGGAGCGCGGCCGGAGCGCTCCGCCCGAGGCCGGCCCCGCTCAGGCCTGCATGCCCCAGCGCTGGACGGTGCGCCGCTCGATCGTCTGGAAGATCAGGTTCTCGACCACGAGACCGATCAGGATCACGGTGAGCAGCCCGGCGAACACGTTCGGGATGTCGAGCATGTTCTTGTTCTCGAAGATGAACCAGCCGAGGCCGCCCGCCCCGGACGACACCCCGAAGACCAGCTCGGCGGCGATCAGGGTGCGCCACGCGAAGGCCCAGCCGACCTTCAGGCCGGTGAGGATCGACGGAAAGGCCGCCGGGATCAGGATCTTGCCGATCAGCCGCGGGCCCGACAGTCCGTAATTGCGCCCGACCATCTTGAGCGTGCGGCTGACCGACAGGAAGCCCGAATGGGTGTTGAGGGCGATCGCCCAGGTCACCGAGTGGACCAGCACGAAGATCAGGCTGCCGTTGCCCAGGCCGAACCAGATCAGCGCCAGGGGCAGGAGCGCGATCGCCGGCAGCGGGTTGAACATCGACGTCAGCGTCTCGAGCAGGTCGGTCCCGATCCGCGACGCGATGGCGACGCCGGTGAGCACGGTCGCCAGGGCGACGCCGGCGGCGTAGCCCATGAGCAGTACCTTCAGCGAGCTCCAGGCCCGGGCCGGCAGCGTGCCGTCCGCGATGCCCCGGAAGAAGGCCTCCACGGTCGCCGTGAAGGTCGGGAACAGGAGGTCGTTGTCGAGATAGCGCCCGTAGGCCTCCCAGATCCCGGCGAGGAGCACGAGGATCACGATCTTGCGCAGCCACGCCTGGTTGTAGAGGCGCTCGGTGATCGACAGCGGCTTCTCCACCACCGCGGCGCCGTGGGCGTGGCCGGTCTCGCGCACGATCTCGGGCCGGCCGGACGGCGGCAGGGACGACAGACGCGGCGCGGCGCTCGGCCCGGCCAGCGGGGCGCCGCTCAGGGCTTGCGCGCTAGACATTCTCCGCCTCCTGGATCTCTTCCGAGAACAGCATGTGCTGGATCCGGCCCTCGAGCTGCAGCGCCGCCTCCGGCGACGCGGCGCTGTTGAGCTCGGCCTTCACCTCGCCGGGATGGGGCGAGAGCAGCAGGATGCGCGAGCCGACCTTGATCGCCTCGGGGATCGAGTGGGTGACGAACAGCACGGTGAAGCGCGTGCCCTCCCACAGGGCGAGCAGTTCGTCCTGCATGCGTCGCCGGGTGAGCGCGTCGAGCGCCGCGAAGGGCTCGTCCATCAGCAGGATGTCGGGCTCCATCGCCATGCCGCGGGCGATGGCGACGCGCTGCTTCATGCCGCCCGACAGGGTGTGGGGGTAGCTGTCGGCGAATTTCGTGAGGTTGACCTTGTCGATGTAGAGGTTGGCCCGGTCCAGGGCCTCGCGGCCTCTCAGCCGGCCCGAGGCCTCGAGGGCGAAGACCACGTTCTGCCGGACCGTCTTCCACGGCAGGAGCTGGTCGAATTCCTGGAACACCATCATCCGGTCGGGGCCGGGCTCGGTGACCGGGCGCCCCTTCAGGCGAATCTCGCCCTCGGTCGGTGCCATGTAGCCGCCCACCGCCTTGAGCAGGGTCGACTTCCCGCATCCGGACGGCCCGAGCAGGACGAAGCGGTCCCCGGGCCAGACCCGGAAGCTCACCCGGTAGGTGGCCGTGACGAGGTGCTCGGGCGTCTTGTAGCGGAGCGTGACGCCGTCGACCTCCAGCAGAGGCTGACCCGTGTCCATCCATCCTCCCTGGCGCCGCGGTTTGAACCGCGTTTCGCTGAGGGCCGGAGATGGTCCGTCCCTCACGGGAAAGTGTATCGGCCCGCGGAAGAGGCTGTAAAGGTCGATATTTTGTATGCGATGGGATCTTCGTCCCGATCGTCAGGCCCGACGGGTCAGGCCGGGTGCCACCACCGGCCCTTCAGCACCACGCCCTCGGCGGTGATCCGCCGGTCGCCCGTCATGTGCTCGCCGCGCGTGTCGACGTAGTCGAACGCGCCGTCCCGCACCGCCAGCACCGTGGCGTCGCCGAGCGCTCCGACCTTCAGGGTCCCGTACTCCATCCGCTTCAGCGCCACGGCGGCGTTCACCGTGGAGGCGGCGACGACCTCGGTGAGGCTCATGCCGAGGCAGAGCATCTTCGACATGGTGGTGACCTGGTCGAAGGCCGGCCCCTCGATGCAGAGCTGGTGCACGTCCGACGAGATCGTGTCGGGCAGGAAGCCCCCCGCCAGCATGGCCCGCGCGGTCCTGAAGGCGAAGGAGCCTTTGCCGTGGCCGATGTCGAACAGCACGCCCCGCGCCCGCGCCTCGCGGAGCGCCGGCTTCACGGCGCCCTGGGCCGTGATGGGCGAGTTCGGGAACGGCCGGAACGCGTGGGTCAGCACGTCGCCGGGCCTCAGCATGGCCAGCACCTGCTCGTAGCTCGGCGGCGGCTCGTCGATATGGGCCATCAGCGGCAGGCCTGTCTCCTCCGCGACCTGCAGGGCGATGTCGAGGGGCGCGGTGCCCTGGTCGCCCGAGGCGTGGCGCCCGACCCGGACCTTGATGCCGACGATCACGTCCCGGTTGGCGTCGGCGACCTCGACCGCCTCCCGGGGCGCCAGGAGCCGCGGGTCCTCGCTCTCGCCGACCATGATGGTCTTCGAGAAGCCGAAGATCCCCGCGAAGGAGACGTGCAGGTATGCGAGGATCCGCGCCTCGGACCGCTCGATCACGTGGCTGCGGAAGCCGGCGAAGTTGCCCGGCCCGGCGCTGCCGGTATCGACCGAGGTGGTCACTCCTGAGGTCCGGCAGAACTCGTCGGCGTCGATGCCGAGCGAGGTGCCGCCCCAGTAGACATGGGTGTGCAGGTCGATCAGGCCCGGCGTGACGATCGCGCCGGCCATGTCGCGGACCTGCGTGCCGGGGCCCGCCGGCAGGTCGCGGCCGAAGCCCGAGACGCGGCCGTCCGCGAAGGCGACGTCGCAGATCCCGTCGTGGTTCTGCGACGGGTCGATGACCCGGGCGCCCTTCAGGATGAGGTCGTGCTGCACGAGAGACTCCGGATGTGGTTCGCGGGAATCCGACCCGTCCTCGCGAGCGCAGCGAAGCGAAGCGACCCAGGGATCCGCCACGCTCGGGGATCGCGCGCTGCCCTGGGTCGCTTCGCTGCGCTCGCGAGGACGGCGCCGTCAGGCCGCCCGGGCGGGCACGGCCGTGTCGTTGAGGTGGCAGGCGGCGAAGTGGCCGGCGCCGACCGCGTCGAGGCCCGGCACCTCGGTCCGGCAGCGGTCGAAGGCGTGCGGGCAGCGGGTGTGGAAGCGGCAGCCGGAGGGCGGGTTGATCGGGCTCGGCACGTCGCCCTTGAGCACGATGCGGGTGCGCCCGGCCCCGGGCTCGGGGATCGGCACCGCCGAGAGCAGGGCCTGGGTGTAGGGGTGCTTGGGCGCCAGGAAGAGATCCCGGCGGGGGCCGATCTCGACGATCTTGCCGAGATACATCACCGCGACGCGGTGGGTCATGTGCTCGACGATGGCGAGGTCGTGCGAGATGAACAGCATCGCGAGGTCGAGCTCGCGCTGCAGGTCGCGCAGCAGGTTGACGATCTGCGCCTTCACCGAGACGTCCAGCGCCGAGACCGCCTCGTCGCAGATGATCAGGTCCGGCTCGGCGGCGAGCGCCCGGGCGATGCCGATGCGCTGGCGCTGCCCGCCGGAGAACTCGTGCGGGAAGCGCCCGAGCGCCTCGCGCGGCAGGCCGACCCGCTCCATCAGGCTGGCGAGGCGGGATTCGAGGTCGGCGGCGTTGCGGGCCAGCCCGAAATTGCGGATCGGCTCGGCCAGGATCGCCCGCACCCGCATCCGCGGGTTGAGCGACGAGAACGGGTCCTGGAACACCATCTGGATGTGGCGCCGCAGGGGCCGGAGCGCTCCGGCCGAGAGGTCGTCGATGCGGCGCCCGTCGAGCACCACCTGGCCGGCGGTGGGCGCGTAGAGGCGCATCAGCGCCTTGGCGACGGTAGACTTGCCGCAGCCGGACTCGCCGACGAGCGAGAGGGTCTCGCCCCGGGCCACCGTGAAGGACAGGCCGTCCACCGCCTTGAGCACGCGCTTGGACTGGCCGAACAGGCCGCCGCCGAGGGCGAAGTGCTTCTTGAGGTCGTTGACCTCCAGCAGGGTGCGGGCGGCGGGTGCGGGCGTGGCGCTCATGCCGCGAGGGCGTCCTTCGGCGCGTAGTGGCAGGCGGCGAGGTGGCCCGGCGCCTTCGGCTCCAGGGCCGGCGCGTAGGCGCGGCACAGGTCGGTGACGTCCGGGCAGCGCCCGGCGAAGACGCAGCCCTCGATCCGGCCCTTCAGGCTCGGGACCATGCCGGGGATCTCGGCGAGCCGCGCGTCGGCGCCGTGCTCGACGGCGCCGAGCTTCGGCACCGCCCCCATCAGGCCGCGGGTGTAGGGGTGGCGCGGCGACCGGAACAGCTCGCGGACCGGCGCCTCCTCGACCTTGCGGCCGGCATACATCACCACCACCCGGTCGGCGACCTCGGCCACCACGCCGAGATCGTGGGTGATCAGCATGATCGCGGCCCCGACCCGGGCCTTCAGGTCGCGCATCAGGTCGAGGATCTGGGCCTGGATGGTCACGTCCAGCGCCGTGGTCGGCTCGTCGGCGATCAGGAGCTTCGGCGAGCAGGCGAGCGCGATGGCGATCATCACCCGCTGGCGCATGCCGCCGGAGAGCTGGTGCGGGTATTCCCGCACCCGGCGCCGCGGCTCGGGGATGCCGACCAGCGTCAGCATCTCCACGGCCCGCTCCTCGGCCTCCCGGCGGCCGAGCCCCTGGTGCAGCCGCAGGGTCTCGCCGATCTGGCGGCCGACCGTCAGCACTGGGTTCAGCGAGGTCATCGGCTCCTGGAAGATCACGCTGATGTCGTTGCCGCGGATCTTGCGCATGGCGCTGTTCGGCAGGTCGAGGAGGTTCTTGCCCTCGAACTTGATCGCGCCGGCGATGCGGGCCGGCGGCTCGGGCAGGAGCCGCAGGATCGACATCGAGGTCACCGACTTGCCGCAGCCGGACTCGCCCACGATCGCCAGGGTCTCGCCCGACTGGATCGCGAACGAGACCCCGTCCACCGCCCGATTCACCCCGTCGGGGGTGCGGAAATGGACCTGCAGGTTCTCGATCGACAGGAGAGGGGTGCCGCTCATGCTGCCGGTCCTCATCAGACGTCTTTCGCCATGCGGGGGTCGAGGGCGTCGCGCAGGCCGTCGCCGACGAGGTTCACGGCGAGCACCGTCATCGAGAGGAAGATGGCCGGGAACAGGATGATGTAGAACTTCACCTGCCAGAGGGCCCGGCCCTCGGCCATGATGTTGCCCCAGGAGGGCGTCGAGGGCGGCACGCCCGCGCCGATGAACGACAGGATCGCCTCGGTGATCATCGCGGAGGCGCAGATGTAGGTCGCCTGCACGGTCATGGGCGCCAGCGTGTTGGGCAGGATGTGGCGCCAGATGATCGCCGGCATCCGGGTGCCGGTGGTGACCGCCGCCTCGACGTAGGGCTGCTCGCGCAGCGACAGCACCACGCCGCGCACGAGGCGGGCGACGCGCGGGATCTCCGCGATGGTGATCGCGATGATCACGTTCTGGACCGAGCCGCGGGTGAGCGCCATCAGCGCGACCGCGAGCAGGATCGGCGGGATCGACATCATGCCGTCGACGACCCGCATGACGATCCCGTCGAGCCAGCGCACCATGCCGGAGACGAGGCCGACCGCGAGCCCCGCGACCGAGGCGAGGAACGCCACCGAGAAGCCGACCAGCAGCGAGACCCGGGCGCCGTAGACCACCCGCGAGTAGACGTCGCGGCCGAGCATGTCGGTGCCGAACCAGTACTGCGCCGACGGGGCCCGGGTGCGCTTGGCGGGCGCCAGGGCGGTCGGGTCGACGGTGCCGAGATAGGGGGCCAGCACCGCCATCAGGAAGACGATGAGGAGCAGCACGCCGCCGACCACGATGGTCGGGTTGCGGCGCACATAGGTCCAGACCCGGCCCCGGCGCTTGCGGGCCGGGATGACGTCGGGCAGCGGCGCCGCGACGGCGAGGCCCGGCGGCGGGGGCGCCTTGGGGGTGATTCCCTCGGGCGAGGCGCCCGCCTGCGGGGCGCTGCTGGGGAAGGGCGCGACGGTCGCGGTCAATAGCGGATCCTCGGGTCGAGCACGGTGTAGAAGAGGTCGATGGCGAGGTTCACGAGCACGTAGACGAAGCTGAACAGCAGCACGACGCCCTGGATGACCGGGTAGTCGCGCCGCAGGATCGCGTCGACGGTGAGGCGCCCGAGGCCGGGGATCGCGAAGACCGTCTCGGTCACCACCGCACCGCCGATCAGCAACGCGATGCCGATGCCGATCACGGTGACGATCGGCACCGCGGCGTTCTTGAGGGCGTGGACGAACAGGACCGGCCCCTGCGACAGCCCCTTGGCCCGGGCCGTGCGCACGTAATCCTGCTGGAGCACGTCGAGCATGGTCGCGCGGGTCACCCGGGCGATCAGCGCGATGTAGACGAGGCCGAGCGTCACCGCCGGCAGGATCAGGTTGGACAGCCAGGGCCACACACCCTGCTCGATCGGCGTGTAGCCCTGCACGGGCAGCCAGCCGAGCTCGAGGGCGAAGACGTAGGCCAGGATGTAGCCGACCACGAAGACCGGCACCGAGAAGCCCGTCACGGCGAGCCCCATCACGAGGCGGTCGATCAGGCTGCCGGCCTTCCAGGCGGCGACGACGCCCAGCGGCACCGCCACCACGATGGCGAAGACCAGGGTGACGAGCATCAGCGAGACGGTGGGCTGCACCCGCTGGCCGATCATGGTGGTGACCGGCAGGTTGGTGAAGATCGAGGTGCCGAGATCCCCGTGGAGGATCTGCCAGGACCATTCCCAGAACCGCACCAGGAACGGCCGATCGAGGCCGAGCGTGGCGCGGATGCGGGCGACGTCGTCGGGGGTCGCCTGGTCGCCCGCGATGATCGCCGCCGGGTCGCCCGGGGCGAAGTAGAGGAGGCTGAAGACGAACAGCCCGACCACCGCCATGACCGGGATGGTGGCGAGGATGCGCCTGCCGATATAGCCGAGCATGGGGCCTCGCTAGGCTGTGGGCGGGAGGGCGCGGCGGGTGCGGCCGCCCCTGCCCCCCTCGCGGGTGCCGACCTTCACGCGTCCGGGTCGGGCGCGAACGCCGGCGGCGGAGCGCGACGCGCCCCCGCTCCCGTGCGGGAGAGGGACAGGAGAAGGGACCCGCGCCCCGTCCCGCGACCGCGTTGCCGAGCGCGGTATCCGAAGCCGGGAGCCCGCCCGAGAGACCGGGCGGGTCGGGCGACCCGACGTGGCGAGAGCGGGCGCCATCACGCCTTCGACACGCCCCAGGTGAAGGGGATCGGCCCCTTCACGATGCCCGAGACGTTCTTGCGCCACGCCTGGTAGCCGAGGAAGAACCCGGTGGGCACGTAGACCACGCCCTCGCAGGCGGCGGCGTTGACCTTGTCGATGGCGGCCTTCTCGGCGGCCGGGTCGGCGGCGTCGAACCACTCGGCGATGGCGGTCTCCACCGGCGGGATGTTCGGCCAGCCGAACCACGCCTTGTCGCCGCTCGCCCGCACCGCCGGGTAGCCCGCCGGATTGATGCAGTCGGCGCCCGCGTGCCAGGTGTGGAACATGTTCCAGCCGCCCTGAGGCGGCGGCGCCTTGGAGGCCCGGCGGGTGCCGGTGGTGCCCCAATCGGTGGCGACGAAGTCGACGTTGAAGCCCATCTTCTTCAGGAGATCGGCGGTGATGTCGCCCTGCGCCTTGGTGATCCCCTGGTCCTGCGCCACGATGCAGACCACCGGCTCGCCCTTGTAGCCGGCCTCCTTGAGCAGCTTCTGGCCGAGCTTGATGTCGCCCTTGCCGACATTGCCGCCGCCCGCCTCGCTGTAGAGGGGTGTGCCCGGCGTGAAGAAGCCCGGCAACGTCTTCCACAGGCTGTCGTCGTCGCCGACGATCGCCCGCATGTAATCCTCCTGGCTCATCGCGGTCATGACCGCCTGGCGGATCTTCGGGTTGTCGAAGGGCGGGTGCAGGTGGTTCATCCGGAACGACCCGACATTGCCGAGCGGGTCGGCGATGTCGACGTTGAGGTTGCTGTTCTTGCGCAGCAGCGGCACGAGGTCGGAGATCGGGTTCTCCCACCAGTCGACTTCGCCGTTCTGCAGGGCCGCCGACGCGGTGGCGGCGTCCGGCATGATCACCCACTCGACCCGGTCGACCAGCATGCGCTTGCCGCCCGCGAGCCAGGAATTCGGCTCGTCGCGGGGCTTGTAGTCGGTGAAGGTCTCGAACACCGCCCGGGCGCCCGGCACCCACTCGTTGCGGACGAACTTCATCGGGCCCGAGCCGACATACTCGGAGATCTGCGTGAACGGGTCGGTCTTGGCGATCCGCTCCGGCATCATCAGCGCCATCGGCGCGTTGGTCTTGCCGAGCGCGTAGAGCAGCTTCGGGAACGGCTTCTTCAGGCGCCACTGGAAGGTCCTGTCGTCGGTCGCCGCGAGGTCGTCTTGGATGCCGCGGATCATCAGGCCGATCGGGTCGCGGGCCATCCAGCGGGTGAGGCTCGCCACCACGTCCTTGGCGAGAACCGGCTCGCCGTCGTGCCACTTCAGGCCGGGGCGCAGCCGGAAGGTCCAGGTGAGCTTGTCGCCCGAGACCTCCTCGGACTCGACCATCTGGCGCTGCGGCTTCAGCTGCGCGTCGACGCCGTAGAGCATGTCCCAGACGAGGGTGCCGGCGTTGCGCACCACGTACTGGGTCCCCCAGATCGGGTCGAAATTCGCGAGGTTCGCCTGCGGCACGAAGCGCAGGACCTTGCCCCCCTGCGCCAGGGCCGGCCGCGCGAGCTGCGGCGCAGCCAAACCGAGCGCAGCCGAACCCTTGAGAAAGGTCCTGCGGTCCATCGTCTTCTCCCTGGCGGTGCGGATCTCAAGCATCGGTCGCCGGCCCGCACCTTGCGGGCGAGTTTGAACGGTTCTGATGCGCGGGCGCAATGGCCCGTGGTGACAACGACGTCCGGGCGCGCGTCCGCACCGCCGCCGGCCTCGGGGCGACGGCGGCATGGAGAGGGGCTGTGTCGGTGCGGCTCGAACTCACGGGCCGCGTCTCGCAAGGCCCGCGCCAGCCCGGCCGTGACTGCGTTATGTATTCAGGAACGCGGAGCGCGCGGCGTCTCGGTCGACATGTCCCGCACCGTCATCGCGAGCGCAGCGATGACGGCTGTGCCGACATCATCGATCGGAAACGGGATCGCACAGCGTTTCGCAGCTCGGGATCGAGCGCGAGGCCGGAGATCCCCTCGCCCTTCGGTCTGCGCTGTGTGAGTCCGCGACCCCCCCCCGCGGAGGAGGGCCAGCCGGGGCGGCGGGCACCGGAATGGACGCCTCAGCCCACCTGCCGCAGGTGGCCGCCCCGCGCGCCCGGAACCGCCTGCATGGCGCGGATGAAGGCCGCGATGCGGGGGGCGATCACCGACCGGTAGCGCGAGCCGTTGAACACCCCGTAATGGCCGACGCCGGCCTGGAGGTGGTAGGCCTTGCGCGCTTCCGGAAGGTTCGGCGTCAGGTCGAGGGCCGCCTTGGTCTGGCCGACGCCGGAGATGTCGTCGTTCTCGCCCTCGACCGCCAGGATCGCGCAGCGGCGGATGGCGCCGAGATCGACCGGCGTGCCGCGGTGCGTCATCTGTCCCGTCGGCAGGGCGTGGTCGACGAACACGGTCTGCACGGTCTGGAGGTAGTACTCGGCCGTCAGGTCCATCACGGCGAGGTACTCGTCGTAGAACTCGCGGTGCTTCTCGGCCGAGTCGCCGTCGCCCGTCACCAGATGGTCGAACATGTCCGAATGGGCGGTGACGTGGCGGTCGAGGTTCATCGCCATGAAGCCCGACAGCTGCAGGAAGCCCGGATAGACCCGGCGCCAGGCGCCCGGGTAGATCGGCGGCACGAGGCTGATCGTGTTCTGCTCGAACCACTTCTGGCCACGCTCCTGCGCGAGGCAGTTCACCGCGGTGGGCGAGCGGCGGGTGTCGATCGGGCCGCCCATCAAGGTCATGGAGGTCGGCACCGCCGGCTCGTCGGCCGCCTCCATCAGCGCCACCGCGGCGAAGACCGGCACCGCCGGCTGGCACACCGCCATGACGTGCAGGTCCGGCCCGAGGACCGCGAACATCTCCTGCAGGTAGTCGATGTAGTCGTCGAGATCGAACTGGCCCGCGAAGAGCGGCACCATCCGGGCGTCGGTCCAGTCGGTGATGAACACCCGGTGGTTCGGCAGCATCGCCTCGACGGTGCCGCGCAGCAGCGTGGCGTAGTGCCCCGACATCGGCGCGACGATCAGCAGCTTGGGCTGCGGCTCCGCGGGGGCCGCCGGGAACGCGCGGTCGAAGGCGATCAGGCGGCAGAACGGCCGCTCCCAGACCACCCGCTCGGTGACCGGGACCGCCGCGCCGTCCACCACCGTCTCGGTGAAGCCGAAGGCGGGCTTGCCGTACTGGCGGGTGACGCGCTCGAACATCTCGCAGCCGGCGCTGACCGCGCGGGCGTAGGGTCCGTAGGCCAGGGGATTGCCCGGCATCTGCAGCCCGTAGCGGGTGAGGTCGGCGGCGACGCGGGCGGGTGCCATCAGGGCGCGCGCGCCCTCGTACAGGGAATAGGCCAGCAGCATCGTCACCTCGCGGTCTCGCTCCGGCCGCGGGCATCGAGCCGCGCGGCCCATACCCCCTGCAACCCGAGTCGGTAGGATAATGCTCCACCCTGAACGCGGGCGGAACATCCCGGAGCTGCGGCGACTTGCCTGTGACCACGTCCGCGGGCGATCGTCCGCCAGCGACGACGTGTCCGGGGCGGTGAGCCGGGATTCCCATCGCCGCGTCATGCGAAGGGAGTCCACGGGACGCCGCGCCGGCGGGTCCGTCCGGCGACGCACCGATACAGCCCGTTACAGCCCATGCCCGATACCGATCTCAGCGGCCTCGGTCGCGACGCGCGACACCTGCGGCTCGACACCTTCGTCCGCCTGCGCTGGCTCGCCATCACGGGCCAGAGCGCGGCGGTCGTCGGGGCGCAGTTCGGCCTCGGCCTGCCGCTGCCGTTCGGCTGGTGCTTCCTGGTGATCGCCACCTCGTCCTGGCTGAACCTCGCCCTGCGGATCCGCTTCCCGGCGAGCTACCGGCTCAGCGACGATTCCGCGGCCCTGCTCCTCGCCTTCGACATCGTGCAGCTCGCGGCCCTGCTGTTCCTCACGGGCGGGCTCCAGAACCCGTTCTCGCTGCTGTTCCTCGCCCCGGTGCTGATCTCCGCCACCGCCCTACCCCCCGAGCGGACCCTGGCGCTGGGCCTCCTGGCGGTGGGCCTCGCGACGCTGCTCGCCCTGGTGCACCGGCCCCTGCCCTGGTTCGCGGACGGGCGGATCGAGCTGCCGTTCCTGTACGTCTCCGGCGTCTGGACCGCGATCCTGCTCGGCACCGCCTTCACGGGCGTCTACGCATGGCGGGTCGCCGAGGAGACCCGGCTCCTCGCCCAGGCGCTCGCCGCCACCGAGCTGGTGCTCGCCCGCGAGCAGCACCTGTCGCAGCTCGACGGGCTCGCGGCCGCGGCTGCCCACGAATTGGGCACACCGCTGGGCACGATCATGGTGGTGACCAAGGAGCTGATCCGCCAGCTCGGCCCCACCGCCTCGCCGGCGGTGGCGGAGGATCTCAACCTGCTGCGCGAGCAGGTCGACCGCTGCCGCGGCATCCTCGGCAAGCTGACCTCCCTCGACGGGGACGGGGCCGGGGCCGGCTTCCTGGAGACGGTGACGTTCAGCCACCTCGTGGAGGAGCTGGTGGCGCCGCAGCGGGCACTCGGCGCTGCCCTCGCCGTCACCAGCGCCGGCGAGGGGCCGGAGCCGGCCTGCCGGCGCAACCCGGGCGTCATGTTCGGGCTCGCCAACATCCTCGACAACGCCGTCGACTTCGCCGAGGCCGGCGTCACCGTCGAGGGGCGCTGGACGCCCGACCGGGTCTGGATCGAGATCCGCGACGACGGCCCGGGCTTCTCCAGCGAGGTGCTGCTGCGGGCGGGCGAGCCCTACGTGACCACCCGCAGCCACGACCGGCCGCAATCCGGCGGCACCGTGGGGGCCGGCCTCGGCCTCGGGCTGTTCATCGCCAAGACCCTGATCGAGCGCTCGGGAGCGCAGCTCGCCCTGATGAACGTCGCGGCGCCGGACGCCCACGGGGCGATCGTGCGCGTCTCCTGGGCCCGCCACATCTTCGAGCGCGGCGCCGCGCCGCGACATTCTCCGGAACTCAGTATCCGCGCCCCCCTGCCACCGGGCGATGCCGTACCTATATGAGGGACAGACCAAGAACCCGACGACGAAAACCCGAAAGGAGTGCCGGATGCTCACGCAGCCCGGGACCTCGGCGGCGACCGACCCCGCCGTGATCAACGATGCCGATCCGCTGGCCGCCTTCTCCGACCGCAGCCTGCTGATCGTCGACGACGACAAGCCCTTCCAGACCCGCCTCGCGCGCGCCATGGAGAGCCGCGGCTACCATGTGCAGGTGGCCGACAGCGTCGCGGACGGCGTCTCCGCCGTCGAGGCGCGCGCGCCCGCCTTCGCGGTGATCGACATGCGCCTCGGCGACGGCAATGGCCTCGACGTGATCGCCCGCCTCAAGGAGCGCCGGCCCGAGGCCCGCGGCGTGATCCTCACCGGCTACGGCAACATCGCCACCGCGGTCACCGCGGTGAAGCTCGGCGCCTTCGACTACCTCGCCAAGCCCGCCGACGCCGACGAGATCCACGGCACGCTGATGGCGCAGCCGGGCGAGCGGGCCGACCCGCCCGAGAACCCGATGTCGGCCGACCGGGTCCGCTGGGAGCACATCCAGCGCGTCTACGAGCTGTGCAGCCGCAACGTCAGCGAGACCGCCCGGCGCCTCAACATGCATCGGCGGACCCTGCAGCGGATCTTGGCCAAGCGCGCGCCGCGCTGAGGCCGGACCGCTCCGGCGCCGTCCGGTCGGTTGCATCGCCCCGCCTCTGTGGGCTAGCTGCGCGGGTCCCGGACGGTTCGTCCGGGGCCCGAAATCTTTTCGAGGGCGGATCTCGTGAACGGGCGCAACGCCATCACCATCATCAGCATGATGGTCCTCGTCGGCACCGAGGTCTTCGCCGTGGCCATCGCGGCGGGCTGGGCCATCGCGGGCATCTTCGATCTCGGCGACCGGGTCGGGCACGTCCTGATGGGGCTGTTCAGCCTGTTCGCGGCCTGGATCATGCTCCAGCTCTGGCGCCGGGCGACCAGCATCGAGCCCCTGCGGGGCCCGGCTCCGGCGGCGCATCGCTGAACGAGCGCGCACGGGCGACTTTTCCGTTCAAGTTGCATCCAGCAGCGGAATGATCCCTATGCGTGCGGCGTGTTCGACAGTGCGCCGGCCTTCCTGTTAGAAGCGACCGGCGACGGTCTGTGTGACGTTGTCGCAGGTCACACCCCCGTCCCGACACGCGTGAGACCCGTAGATCCATGAAAGCCCGTATCATCGTCACCCTGAAGACCGGTGTGCTGGACCCGCAGGGCAAGGCGATCGAGGCCGCCCTCAGGTCCCTCGGCATCGAGGGCGTCGACGGCGTCCGTCAGGGCAAGGTCTTCGACATCGAGGTGTCGGCAGCCGACGGCGCCGCCGCCGAGGCGACGCTGCGCACGGCCTGCGAGAAGCTCCTAGCCAACACCGTCGTCGAGAACTACGCGATCGAGATCCTCTGATGCACGCCGCGGTCGTCGTCTTCCCGGGTTCCAACCGCGAGTCGGACGTCGTCCGGGCCCTGCGGCGCTCCGGCGCGCAGGTGAGCCTCGTCTGGCACGCGGACCACGCGCTCCCCGCCGGCACCGACCTCGCCGTCCTGCCCGGCGGCTTCTCGTACGGCGACTACCTGCGCTGCGGCGCCATCGCCGGCCGGGCCGCCGCCATGGACGCGGTCCGGGCCCACGCGGCCCGCGGCGGCCTCGTGCTCGGTATCTGCAACGGCTTCCAGATCCTGTGCGAATCGGGCCTGCTGCCCGGCGTGCTGATGCGCAACATCGACCGGCGCTTCATCTGCCACCGGCAGACGCTCCGGGTGGAGCGCACCGACACCCGCTTCACCAGCGCCTACACTCAGGGTCAGGTGATCGACGTCTGCGTCGCCCACGGCGAAGGCAACTACTTCGCCGATCCCGAGGCGCTGGCGCGGATCGAGGGCGAGGGCCGGGTCGCCTTCCGCTACTGCGACGCGACCGGGGCGATCACCGTCGAGGCGAACCGCAACGGCTCCCTCAACGCCATCGCGGGCGTCCTGTCGGAGACCGGGAACGTCCTCGGGATGATGCCGCACCCGGAGAACTTCGTCGAGGATCTGGTCGGCGGGACCGACGGGCGCGGGCTTTTCGACAGTCTGGCGGCCTGAGATCGACGGGAGAGAACACACCTTAACTCCGCATTAAGGTTTTCGAGGCATAAACAGGCATCCAGTGATCTGGATGTCGAGTTGGACATGTTTGTCCGCTCTGTTTTGATGCCTCCCTGATGACTCCTCGAGCCGCTCCCTCCGGGGCGGCTTTTTTCTGTGCGCCTGCGGAGCGCGACGCTGGTCGGTGCCGAGGGGCGGGTCTCGCCCGAGAACGGCCCGCGCGAACTTGGCCGCCGCACCTTCCGGCCCTTCGGGCAAAGCTGCGCGATCCCGGACGGCGCCGGTCGCGATCGCGGGCCTCTCGCCCCGGCGATGACCCGTCCGTCGCACCGTCGCCCCGGATCCGTAACGCGAAAGCCCAGGCCGGGCGGACCCGACCTGGGCTGAGAGCGATCTCGGCTGACAGCGGCTGGGCGGGGCGAGCCGCCTCAGTACAATCCGCCGGCCTGAGCGGCCCGGTCGGGATCGGGCGCGACCGCCGCCGGGGCGGCCGCCTGGCCGCCGCCGCCGGAGGACGGCGCCGAGTAGGAATCCGGCGGCGCGGTGCCCGGCTTGAACGCCTCCAGGATCGTCCCGGCGCCCTCCCCCGAGCCGGCGCGGGTGCCGCTCGCGAGGTTGATGCGGATCAGCTTGATGCCCGGGGGCACGCGGAACGGCGTCGGCGGCTTGTCCTTGAGGGCCGTCTTCAGGAACTCCAGGGCGATCGGCGCCGCCAGGCCGCCGCCGGTGGCGCGGTCGCCGAGCGAGCGGGGCTTGTCGAAGCCGATATAGATGCCGACCGCCAAGTCCGGCGAGAAGCCCACGAACCACGCGTCCTTGGCGTCGTTCGTCGTGCCGGTCTTACCGGCGAGCGGCTTGCCGATCTGCTTCAGGATCGTGGCGGTGCCGCGCTGGACCACGCCCTCCATGATCGAGACCATCTGGTAGGCGGTCAGCGGGTCGAGCACCTGCTCGGAATCGTCCACCAGCTTCGGCTCGTCCTGGCCCGACCACTTCTCGGCGTCGCAGCCGATGCACTTGCGGTTGTCGTGCCGGTAGATCGTCTCGCCGATGCGGTCCTGGATCCGGTCGATCAAGGTCGGCCGGATGCGCCGGCCGCCGTTGGCCAGCATCGAGTAGGCGGTGACCATGCGCATGACCGTGGTCTCGCCCGCGCCGAGCGACATGGGCAGCACCGGCAGCATGTCGTCGTAGACGCCGAAGCGGCGGGCGTACTCGGCGATGAGCGGCATGCCGACATCCTTGGCGAGCCGGACCGTCATCAGGTTCTTCGAGTGCTCGATGCCGTAGCGCAGGGTGTGCGGGCCGCCCGACTTGCCGTCGTAGTTCGAGGGCGTCCAGGCCTCCTGGCCGGGGCCGGCCTCGATGGTGATCGGGGTGTCCTGGATGATCGAGGCGGGGGTGTAGCCGTTGTCCAGCGCCGCCGAGTAGACGATCGGCTTGAACGAGGAGCCGGGCTGGCGCATCGCCTGGGTGGCGCGGTTGAACTCGGACTCGTCGTACGAGAAGCCGCCGACCATCGCGTGCACGCGGCCCGTGTTCGGGTCCATGGCCACGATGGCGCCCGAGACCTCGGGCTTCTGGCGCAGGCGGAACTGGCCGCGGCCGCCGTCCATCGCCTCGACATAGACCATGTCGCCGGGCTGGAGATTGGCGCGGCCGGCCCAGCGCATGCCCTCGGGGACGATCACGCCGGTCTCGCGGTCTTTGCCGACCTGGCCGGAGGCCTCGCGCCGGGGCTGCAGGCCGATCTGCACGCCGCCGCCGCCGTTGCCCAGCACCACGGCGAGCCGCCAGGGCGCCACGTCGCCGAGCGCCGGAACCTCGGCCGCCGCCATGCCCCAGTCGCGTCCGGTCAGGTCGACCTTGGTGACCGGACCGCGCCAGCCATGAGCCTGGTCGTAGCGCACGAGGCCGTCGACCAGCGCCTTGCGGGCCCAGGCCTGCATCTTCGGGTCGAGGGTCGTGCGCACCGAGAGGCCGCCCTCGTAGAGCTTCTTCTCGCCGTAGCGCTCGGAGATCTCGCGGCGGACCTCCTCGGTGAAGTAGTTGGCGTTGGCGGCGTTCGGGAAGGCGACGCGCGGGTTGACGCCGAGCGGCATCTTCTTGGCGGACTCCGCCTCCTCCCGGGTGATGTAGCCGTTCTCCGCCATCAGGCGGATGATCTCGTTGCGGCGGTCGAGGGCCGCCTGGGTCTTGCGGTAGGGGTGGTAGTTGTTCGGCCCCTTCGGCAGGGCGGCGAGGTAGGCCGCCTCGTTGATGGTCAGCTCGTGGACCGACTTGCCGAAATAGTCGAGCGCCGCGGCCGCGACGCCGTGCAGGTTGCGGCCGGGCACGATCGTGCCGAGGAAGATCTCGTTGAGGTAGAGCTCGAGGATCTTGTCCTTCGAGTAGGCCGCCTCGATCCGGAGCGCGAGCAGCGCCTCCTTGATCTTCCGGTCGTAGGTCTGCTCGGAGGAGAGCAGGAAGTTCTTGGCAACCTGCTGGGTGATGGTCGAGGCGCCCTGCCGCTTGCCCGACTTGGCGTTGGTCAGGAAGGCGCGCACGATCCCCTCGGGGTCGATGCCGCCGTGCTTGTAGAAGTTCTTGTCCTCGGCCGACAGGAAGGCCGCGACGACGATCTTCGGCATCGCCTGGATCGGCAGGTACAGCCGGCGCTCGCGGGCGTACTCGGCCAGCAGCGAGCCGTCCGCCGCGTGGACGCGGGTCATCACCGGCGGCTCGTAATTGGAGAGCGCGGCGTGGTCGGGCAGGTCCTGGCTGTACTTCCAGTAGAAGTAACCGCCCACCGCCGCGCCGACCACGAACAGCACCGCGGCGGCGCTGAACAGGATCCCAAAGAAACGGAGGATCAGACGCATCCGGTGTTCCGCTCGTCGCTGGCCCGGCCGAATGCCGGAATCGGCTCATCCGGCGCGTGCACCCCGCGCGCTGCGCGGCCGGCCCCCGGACGGTCCCGTGAGACCCCCTCGGAATGCCGGTTTCGGCGGCCATGCGACGGGGCGTCGGACGTCCCGTATCGACACTCTATCTATGGTGAAACTGGGGCGGCGGCGGCCGCGCGGCGCGTCGGGGCCGGCCGGCCGAGCGTGGCGCGGTTGGTGAAGAACTGGTCGATCGCCTTGGCCATGGAGCCGGTGACGTCGGCCCGCCACTCCGGCGATTGCAGCATCTCCAGGTCGCGCTTGCTGGAGAGATAGCCGAGTTCCACGAGCACGCTCGGCACGTCGGGGGAGCGCAGCACCACGAAGCGCGCCTCGCGGTGGGGCTTGGCGCTCATCTTCATCACGGGGGCGAGCTGGCCCATCAGCGTGCGGGCGAAGCCCGACGAGAAGCCCCGCGTCTCGCGCAGGGTCAGCTCCTGCAGGATGTCGGCGATGTCCGGCGGCGCCTCGGCGGCGTCGACGCCCGCGGCGGAATCCGCCCGGTTCTCGCGCTCGGCGAGCTTGGCGGATTCGGCGTCCGTGGCCTTCTCGGAATTGGTGTAGATCGTGGCGCCGCTCACCTGGGGCGCCGCCGAGATCGAGTCCGCATGGATCGACACGAACAGGTCGGCCCTGGCGTCGCGGGCGAGGCGCACCCGCTCGGCCAGCGGCACGAACACGTCGCGGTCGCGGGTCATCCGGACCCGGTAGCGGCCGCCCGCCTCCAGCCTCGCCACGAGGGCCTGGGCGAAGCCGAACACGATGTCCTTCTCGAACACGCCGCCCACCGCGATGGCGCCGGGATCGGTGCCGCCGTGGCCGGCATCGACCATGATCAGCGGCCGCTGGTCGGCGGGCTCCGGCGCCGCGGCGCGGGCCTGGGCGGGGGCGGGATCGGCGGTGGCGGCGGCCTTGCGGAACGCGTCGCGGTCGGCGCGCTGCAGCGGGATCGTGAGCAGCACCGCGCCGTCACGCGGCCGCGTCGCGGTCTCGATCTTCCCGACGATGGCGGGCGCGGTGAGGTCGATCACGATGCGGGACCGCCCGGGCGCGAACAGGCCGTAGCGGAAGCTCTGCACGAGGCCGTCGCGGCGGCTGCCGGTCCCGGAATCGAGCTGGAAGTTGACCTCGGGCAGGTCGATCACCGCCCGGTCGGGCCGCTCCATCACGAAGCCGCGGGCCTCGACGGCCCGGGACAGAGTCAGGGTGAGGCGCGTGGTGCCGGCCTGGCTCGCGACGTCGGCCCCGATGGCGACGGCCGGCTTCTCGCCGTTCTGCGCGGCAGCCGGCATCCCCGTCAGCGCCGGCAGGAGCGCGACGGCGAGGCGGAGCCATGCGGAACGGATCAGGCGCGCGCAGTTCGGCATCGGTCCGGTGTCGTCTCCCGTGCCCTCCGTTAAGGCATGGGACCGGCTTGGTTAACGGGTCGTTGCCGCCGCGGGTTCGATCGGGCCGGCCTTGTGGCCGGGATGCGACAAGTCCCGGCCGCCCGGGCGCCGCGCCTCAGCGGTACGCGACGACCCGGCTCGCCTGCCCGACCACCGTGACCCAGCAGGTCAGGGACGCGTCGGCGGCCCGCTGGACCTCGCCGACCTGCAGGCGGATGACGTCGGCCGGCGAGCGGGCACCCGAGAGCGCCCGCAGATGCGCGACGGCCGCCTCGCCCTCGCCGCGCACGTAGCGGGCGATGATCGAGCCGATCTCGACGACGTCGAGGCGGTCGGGGGTGAAGCTGATTCGGTTCGCGGCCGCGACGAGTCCCGGACCCGCGCCCGGCACCGGCCGGGGGGCGATGTCGATCACCGCCCCGGTTCCGGACTCGGCTTCGGACCGGGCTTCGAACTCGGCTTCGGACGTCGTCGCGGCGGCTGTGGCCACCGGGTCGGACGGGACGTCCACCGCGCCGTCGGGCGCGGTCTCGGCGCCGGTCCGGACGGCCTCGGCGAAGTGGTCAGGCGATTGGTCAGGCGCCGGAGCGGGCGCTTGATCGGGTTCATCCGCCGCGATCGGGGCGGCTGCGGCCTGGATCTCGGGGGGGGCCGACGCGTCCTGCAACGGCTGGGGCGTCCCGGCGGGACGGCTCCTCGGTCGACGCGGCTTTCCCATCGCGCGATCTCCTCCTGTCGGCGTCGGCCCGTCTCGACGGAGCGGCGGCCGGAGGTCGTGCGCGGCCGGCTCGCCGGCGGTGTCGGCGCCGGGCCCGTGACGCCCGGGCGTCAGAGCGGGGGATCCGGCGGGCCTGGACGGCCCTGCCGGATCCCGGTCTTCGTGCCCCGATCGCGGACCGGGGCGGCCGGCCTCAGCGGGCGGCGGCGTTCTGCGCCAGGGTGCCGTAATCCTTGGCCTGGGCCTGGAGCGCGGCGAACTGGCTGCGGACGAACTCGGACTGGAGCTCGAACGCCTCGCGGAGATCCTTCGTGCGCACCAGCTTCTGGGCGAAGTCGAAGGTCGCGTTGGCGTTGGCCTGCGCGTGATCGAACCCCTTCGCGACCGCGGCGCTGAGGGTCGACTGGAAGGTCTGGCCCGAGGCCTGGACCTGCTCGGCGGCCTTCACGGCGTTCGCCATCATGGTGCCGACGGCGGTCCGGGCCTGATCGACGCTCTTGTCGGCGAAGTCGCGCATCTCGGTCGGGATCTCGAAGTTCGGGGTCTGCATCGATGTCTCCAGCATCATCCTTGGAGCGGGACGCCGCATGCGTCCGCGTTGACGCCCCTCTATATGTTGCACTGCAACAAGAAGTCAAGTGCAGGTTCGGGGCGCACTCACGGATCCGGAGGCCCGATAAAGTTCCGATCCGATGATGTCACGAAGTCATCGACCCGGTGCCAGGGCCAGATAGCAGGTTGCGAGCAAGCTACACCATTGACTCAGTCGGCTAAGATTGCTGATCCCCGCGGAAACCCGATTGGCAAAAAACTATCTCCCTGTCCAGAGGGGCGCGAACGGATCGTGAATTCTTCTGGTATACCAAGCACACCGGAGGATTCAGGATCGTTGCTCCAGGGCGAGCGCGGGTGGATGCTGCATCGCACCGGCCGCCGATTCGGCCAGGCCGGCGTAGAGCGCGCGGAGCGCCGCTGTGTGAGCCGCCAGACCCATCGGGGCCACCCGGAAGAGGCGGCGCGCCTCGGCCCCGAGGGCGGCCGCCAGGGCGTCGTCCCGGAGCGCCGCGAACGCCTCGGCGAGGGGCGCGATCTCCGGCGCGACCACGAAGCCGGTCCGGCCGTGCCGGACCTTCTCA
Organism: Methylobacterium oryzae; assembly: GCF_021398735.1. Taxonomy (NCBI): domain Bacteria; kingdom Pseudomonadati; phylum Pseudomonadota; class Alphaproteobacteria; order Hyphomicrobiales; family Methylobacteriaceae; genus Methylobacterium; species Methylobacterium oryzae. The sequence continues at coordinate 434,408 of NZ_CP090349.1, read as the reverse complement.
GCGGCGCCGGAGCGGTCGGAAGCCACGACCGGAATGCCGGCCGCCAGCGCCTCGTAGACCGTGAGCGGCCCGGTCTCGTACCAGCGGGAGGGCGCGGCGAGCGCCCGGGCGCGGGCCCGGAGCGTCGCCCAGACCGCCTCGGGCCGCTGCCAGCCGATCACCTCGACGCCGTCCCGGGCGCGCAGCTCCGCCTCCAGGGGCCCGGCGCCGATGAACAGGGCCGGGAGCCCCGCGGCGCGGGCGGCGTCGGCCACGAGGTCGGCGCCCTTCTCGCGGGTGAGGCGCCCCACATAGGCGATCGCGTCGCCGCGGGCGGGCTCGGCCGCCGGCCCGTCCGGGAGCCGGACGGGATTGTCGATCCTGTGATGCGCTAGGGCGTAGCCGCCCAGGAGGGCGCCGAGCCGCTGGCGGCTGGCATCGCAGACATGGACGACGTGGAGCGGGCGGCGTCGGCTGGCCCGGCCGACGACCTGACGCAGCGCCGCGGCGCGGGCGACTCGCACGGCCTTGTGCACCCGGCTGCGCGGGTCGCAGGGCGCCGCCAGGCAGGCGGCCGACAGGGGCGCGAGCCCGCAGGGCTCGGCCCGGTCGAAGCGGTAGTAGACGCCGTTCGGGCAGGCCAGGGCGTAGTCGTGCAGCGTGACGACCAGCGGCACCCCGGTCTCCGACAGGACCGGGACGATCGCCGGCGACAGGGTCCGGGTCCACTGGTGCAGGTGGATGCAGTCCGGCGGCGCGGCGAGGCCGGCGAGGGCGTCGGCGAGCCGGCGTGCGGCGGCCGCGTGCCAGATCCCGGCGGCGGCGGCCCGCGCGGCACCGAGCGACCAGATGTCGGGCAGGCCGAGGTCGATCCGGCGGATGCCGGCATGGTCGAGGAGCGGGTCGACGGGGCCCGGGATCGCCTGGATGTAGGTGACGCCGAGGCCGGCCTCGGCGAGCCCGCGGGCCGATTCGAGCGCGACCTTCTCGGCGCCGCCGCTGGCGGCCGCGAACTCGGCCAGGATCACGACGTGCACGGTGAACCCTCCCGGGGATCGATCGCTCTCGCGCGCCGGGAGGATGGGGCAGACCGGTTTACGGGCGATCAACCGCGGCCGGATACAGCTGTCGGTCCCGGATCGCAGCGGCGGAAGTCCTGACGTGCACGTCGTCCTCGTCGCAGACCACGCCGCGATCAACGGCGGCCAGGCCAAGGTGGCCATCGAATCCGCCCTGGGGCTCGCCGCCCGGGGGATCCGCGTCAGCCTGTTCGCCGCGGTCGGCCCGGTGGACCCGCGGCTCGAGCCGGCCGGCGTCCGGGTGGTCTGCCTGGACCAGGACGACGTCACCACGGCGCGCAGCAAGCTCGCCTTCGCGGTCCAGGCGATCTGGAACGGGCCGGCCTGCCGCGCCCTGGCGGCGGAACTCGCCGCCTGCGATCCCCGCGACACGCTGGTCCACGTCCACGCCTTCGCCAAGGCGCTGTCGCCGTCGATCGGCACCGCGCTCCGGGCCTCGGGGCTGCCCTGCCTCTACACGATGCACGAGTTCTTCCTCGTCTGCCCGACCGGCGGCTTCTACGCCTACCCGGCGCAGCGGATCTGCCACCGCACCCCGATGTCGCCCGCCTGCATCGTGGCGAACTGCGACGCGCGCAGCTACCCGCGCAAGGTGGCCCGGATGGTCCGCCACGCCGGCCTCGCCCACGTGGCCCGGCTGCCGGAGCTGTTCGCCCACGTCATCACGATCAGCGACCTGCAGGAGAGCGTCGTGCGGCCGCTCCTGCCCCGCGGCACCGCCTTCCACCGGGTCGACAACCCCATCGCGGTGGCGCCGGCGCCGGTCCACGACGGGCCGCCGGGCGACTTCCTGTTCGTCGGGCGGATCTCCACCGAGAAGGGCGCGCCGATCTTCGCCGAGGCGGCCCGCCGGGCGGGCGTGCGGGCGGCCTTCGTGGGCGACGGCCCCGAACGGGCCGACCTCGCCGCGCGCTATCCCGAGGCGGTGATGCTCGGCTGGCGCGACGCCGCGGCCGTGCAGGCGCTGATGCGGCGGGCCCGGGCGCTGGTCTTCCCGAGCGTCTGGTACGAGGGCCAGCCGCTCACCGTCTACGAGGCGCTGGCCTGCGGCGCGCCGGTGATCGTGAGCGACGCCTGCGCGGGCCGCGAGGCCGTGGCCGACGGCGAGACCGGATTCTGGTTCCGCTCGGGCGACCCGGACGACCTCGCCGCGCACCTGCGCCGCCTGACCGACGACGGCCTCGCCGCCCGGATGGGCCGGGCCGCGCACGAGCGCTACTGGGCCGCGCCCCTGACCCTGGACACCCATCTCGACCGTCTCGAGGCCGTCTACGGGACGGTCCTGCGCGAGGCCGCGGCCCGCGGCCCGCTCGGGCGGCCGCTGGCGACCGCCTGAGGACGATTCCGGTGCGCACGTCCTCGCGAGCGCGGCGGAGCAATCCAGGGCAGCGGGTCGCCTCGGCACGCGGCGCGGTTCTGCGTCGCTCCGCTGCGCGCGCGATGACGGGGCGCACCGATCAGGCCCGAAAGATCGGAAACACCCGCCCTCCCTCGCGTTGATGCCCACCGGCACCCTTGCGTGCCTCCGTCACGGACGAGCGAGCGACATGGCCGAGACCCACAAGCCGAACGAGACCAAGCCGGGCTTCCAGCAGGGCAGCGCCAAGCCGGGCGACGCCAAGAACCCCGACAACAAGCAGGAGAAGCTGAACGAGCGCCTGGACGACGCCCTGGAGGAGACCTTCCCGTCGAGCGACCCGGTCTCGGTGAAGGTCACCAAGTAGGTCCCGCGCGGGCCGGGCGGATCAGGCCGCCCGGTCGTCCGGGACCGCCTCCCGCGCGCGCTCGATCAGGCGGCGGGCCTCGGGACCCGGGACCGCGCGGCTGAACAGGAAGCCCTGAACCTCGTCGTAGCCCTCGGCGCGGAGCATCGCGAGCTGCTCGGCGGTCTCGACGCCCTCGGCGGTGGTGGCGATGCCGAGGCTGGTGCCCAGGCTCGCCACCGCGCGCACGATCGCCGTGCAGTGGGTGTTCTCGCCGACCTGGCTCACGAAGGAGCGGTCGAGCTTGATCTTGTCGAACGGGAAGCTGCGCAGGTAGCCGAGGCTGGAATAGCCGGTGCCGAAATCGTCCATCGCGATCCGGATGCCCATGGCCCGCAGCGCGTGCAGCGTCGCGAGGTTGGCGGCGCTGTCGGCGAGCAGGACCGATTCGGTGATCTCCAGCTCGAGGCGCCGCGGGTCGAGCCCCGCGGCGGCGAGCGCCCCGCGCACGGTCTCGACCAAGTCGCGGTTGCGGAACTGGATCGGGGAGAGGTTCACGGCGAGCCGGATCGCCTCCGGCCAGGTCGCCGCCTCGGCGAAGGCAGTCTGCATCACCCAGGCGCCGATCGGCACGATCAGGCCGGTCTCCTCGGCGAGCGGCACGAACTCGGCCGGAGAGACCGGGCCGTGCTCCGGGTGGTGCCAGCGCAGCAGCGCCTCGAAGGCGAGGATCCGACCGGCGCGGGCATCCATCAGCGGCTGGTAGACCAGCGAGAACTGGCCGCGGGCGAAAGCCTCGCGCAGCTCGTTCTCGCGCCGCCGCCGCGCCTGCACCCAGGCATCCATCTCCGGCTCGAAGCACCGGAAGGTGCCGCCGCCCTCGGCCTTCGCCCGGTAGAGGGCGAGGTCGGCGTTCTTCATCAGCGTCTCGGGATCAGTGCCGTCCCGGGGCAGGCAGGCGACGCCGATGCTGGTGCCGATGTGGCAATCCTGGCCGTCCAGCCGGAAGGGGCGGCCGAGTTCGGCGATCACCCGCGCGATCAGCCCGTCCGCCAGCGCCGGGAGGTCCGGCCCGCGCACCAGGATGGCGAACTCGTCGCCGCCGAGCCGGGCCACGAGGTCGTCCTCGCGCAGGCATCCGGCGATCCGCTCGGCCGCCTCGCGCAGCAGCTTGTCGCCGACCGGGTGGCCCAGCGTGTCGTTCACGATCTTGAACTTGTCGAGGTCGAGGCAGAGCAGCACCGCCGCCTCGCCGTCCCGGGCGTGGCGGGCGATCGCCTCGGCGAGGCGGTCCCGGAACAGCACGCGGTTCGGCAGCCCGGTGAGCGCGTCGTGATGGGCCATGTGGGCGATGCGGGCCTCGGCCCGGCGCCGCTCGGTCATGTCGATGGCGGCCTCGAGCACGGCCTGCCGCCCCTCGAACGGCATCGCCCGCTGGAACAGGGACACCTCGATCGCGGAGCCGTCGGCGCGGCGGTGGAGGGTGCCGGTGGGCGGCAGGCCGGGTGCCGGCGCCGCGTCGGCGGCCATGGCGAGATCGGCCGGCGCCCGCTCCAGGAACTGCTCGCGGCTGTAGCCGTAATGGGCGATGGCCGCGTCGTTGACCGCCAGGAACCGGTCGCGCGCGTCGGCCACGACCCACATCGGCACCGGGTTGTTCTCGAACAGGAGCCGGAACGAGGCCTCTCGGGCCTTGATGTCGCCGACATCCGTCATCGTGACCGAGACGAGATCGCCGACGCAGCCCGCCTCGACCTTGAGGTAGAGCGTGCCGCCGTCGGAGCGGGGACGGCTCAGCTCGAAGGCCGCGCGCCCGCCCCGCTCGACCATGGCGGCGAGCGTCGCGATCGTCCGCGCGGTGACGGCCCCCGGGAAGAGCTGGCCCACGCGCTGCCACTGCAGGGCGGCGGCGGGGCGTTCCAGCAGGCGCTCGGCCCCGCGGTTGAGGGCGACGATCTTGAAATCGACCGGCCGGCCGGCCGCGTCCCGGACCGTGCTGAGGGCCAGGATGCCCTGGTCGGTGGCGGTGAACATCGCCTGGACCAGCTCGGTCCGGACGCTCGCCCCGTCGAACCCGACCAGCACGAACGGCTCGCCCCAGCGGTTGCCCAGGGGCACGCCGACGAGGCGGGTCGATGTCACCACCCCGACGGCGAGGCGATCGCACCGGGCGAAGGCGGGCTGGCCGGACGTGAGGGCGGCCGCGACCATCTCGTCGACGGGCTCGCGCAGCTCGATCGGGAGCGCGTCGACTGGGAGGGTCTCCGTCGGGATGATCTCGGCCGGGACGATCCCGGACAACGCGCCCTCCGCGCCTTCGGCACCCTGCGCGAGCCAGGCGCCGAAGACCTGGCCCGCCCAGAGGATCCGGGCGGCCCGCCCGTCGCGGGTCGTCACCAGGGCGGCCCGGTCGGCGAGGCGGCCAAGACTCCCGAGCACGACGGCCTCGTAGGACGGGATCGGCGCCCCCGGCGTCCGGCAATCCTGCCAGTGCCGGAGGAGGTTCTTGCCCGTCTGTCCGTCGTCGTGCTGCGCGCTCACCGAGCCGCCCCAGTTGTTCACCGGGCGCCAGGAAGCAGGGACTTCGTTTAAGCCGGGTTCATATGCCGACTTATAATCCCATGATACGTACTATTCCCCAGCTCTAGACGGGATTTCAGGCAGACTCGAGCAGCCGGCGGGCGATCACCTGCGCCTGGATCTCCGCAGCGCCCTCGAAGATCGAGAGGATGCGCGCGTCGCACAGGATCCGGCTCACCGGGTACTCGAGCGCGAAGCCGTTGCCGCCGTGGATCTGGAGGGCGTTGTCGGCCGCCGCCCAGGCGACGCGGGCGCCGAGCAGCTTCGCCATCCCGGCCTCCAGGTCGCAGCGCTTGCCCTCGTCTTTCTCGCGGGCCGAGAAGTAGGTGAGCTGGCGGGCGATGTTGATCTCCACCGCCATCATGGCGAGCTTGTCGGCCACCCGCGGGAAGTTCACCAGCGCCTTACCGAACTGGACCCGCTCCTCGGCGTAGCGCAGGCCGACGTCGAGGGCCGACTGGGCGACGCCGATGGCGCGGGCCGCGGTCTGGATGCGGGCCGACTCGAAGGTCTGCATCAGCTGGGCGAAGCCCTTGCCCTCGACCTCGCCGAGCAGGTTGCCGCCCGGCACCTCGAAGCCCTCGAAGGCGAGCTCGTACTCCTTCATGCCGCGGTAGCCGAGCACCTCGATCTCGCCGCCCGACAGGCCCTGGACCGGGAAGGGATCCTCATCCGTGCCGCGGGGCTTCTCGGCGATCAGCATGGAGAGGCCCTTGTGGCCCTTCTCCTCGGGCTTGGTGCGCACCAGCACCGTCATGATGTCGGCGCGGACCGGGTGGGTGATCCAGGTCTTGTTGCCGGTGATCTTCCAGACGTCGCCCTCCTTCACCGCGCGGGTGCGCAGGCTCGCGAGGTCGGAACCGGTGTTCGGCTCGGTGAAGACAGCGGTGGGCAGGATGTCGCCGGAGGCGATCTTCGGCAGGAAGCGCTGCTTCTGCTCCTCGGTGCCGCCGCACAGGATCAGCTCCGCGGCGATCTCCGAGCGGGTGCCCAGCGAGCCGACGCCGATATAGGCGCGGGACAGCTCCTCCGAGACCACGCACATGGCGGTCTTCGGCAGGCCCATGCCGCCGTACTCCTCGGGGATCGTCAGGCCGAAGACGCCGAGTTCGGCCATCTTCTGCACGATCTCCATCGGGATGTAGGCGTTCTTCAGGTGCCACTCGTGCGCCTGATCGACCACCTCGGCCTTGCCGAAGCGGCGCATCTCGGAGCGGATCGCCTCCATGTCCTCGTCGAGGCCCGAGGCGCCGACGGTCGCCGAGCCGCCGCCGTCGCGCATCAGCGCCACCAGGGCGGCGCGGTTCTCGGGGGTGTTGCCCTCGGCGATCAGAGTCTCGACCGCGTCCGTGCGGTACGGGGCCACCTCCTTGGCGGAGAGGCCGAGCGACCCGGTGACGCGGACCATCTCGCCCTGGCTCATCGGGATGCCGGAGAACAGCTGGTCGAGATACTCGCCGGCGCCGATCCGGACGAGGAGTGCCTCGGTCTCGCCGAACCGGCCCTCCCCTTGCAGGCGCTCGGCGTAGCCGCCGAGCTCGTTCACCGCCTCCGCGTAGGTCGCGAGCCACGCGAGCCCGTGGGCGGCGTGCTGCTGGCCCTCGAGCTTGGCCGCGTCGATCCGCCCGTCCGTCCCGAGGATCCGCGTGCGGACCCGGCGCGTGGCCTCGGCGGCCAGCGCCTTCGCGCTCTCACCGGCGGCCTTGGTGAGGGCCACGAGATCCTGCGGCTCGGTCTGGATGGCGGGGGATGCGGACATGGTTCTCTGCTCGCGTGGCGTCTTCTTGGATCGGGTCTTTTAACCTGCCGCGGTCCGGAGCCGAAGCAGATTTCGTTTGTCTCGCCTTGAACTGAAGTTGAATACCGGGGCTGGCGGGCCGGCGCGCAGCCCTGCGAAGTCAAGGCCTGACCGGCGCGGCGACGCGCGACGCTCCGGACACTGATGATCGTGCCTTCAGCCTACCGAAACCTGCTCGCCGGACGGCCCCGGCTCAGCGCCTCTGCTCGCACCGGGTCTTCAGGTAGGACCCGTCCTCGCCCTTGAAGCCGGCATTGGCCGCCAGGACCGGACCCTGGACGAGGCATTCCTGGAGCGTGTGGGCCGGGCCCGTCACCACGTCGATAGCGGTCTCGCGCGAGCAGTCCGGGGCCTGGACGGAGGCGGCGCAGATGAGGGCGACGACGATAATCTGGTTCATGGGGCCTCCCGTGCGGGCCCGGCACGAGACGGCGGGCGGCGTCTACCGAAAGATGGACCGCCCGACCTTGTTCCCTCGGTCCGGCCTCCCCGACGTGGCGCCGATGTCGCGCCGTCACACCAGCGCGGCGAGATCCGCACCGGCCTCGATCCGGTCGGGGGCGGGCACGCGGCCCTCGCCCAGCAGGTGGAGGAACGCCGTGAAGGCGGGGTTGCGGCCGATGCTGCAGGCGGCGACCGCGCGGTTGTCGCGGACGTAGTAGGCGATGAAGTCGAGCGCCGCCGGGTCGCCCTGCAGGATGATCCGCTCGAAATCCGGCGCGTAGCCGCCGTAATCCAGGCGCTTGTCGCCCTGGTTGCTCCAGAAGAACGGCGCCCCCGCGAAGGCGCCGGTGGCGCCGAGCATCGCCCGGGCGACGTGCGTGCCGTGCTGCTGCGCCAGCCGCCAGTGCTCGATCCGCGCCGTGACGCCGCTGCCGCGCTCCGGGAAGGCCGCGATGTCGCCCGCGACCCAGACGTTGTCGGCGAGCTTCAGGTCGGCGCCGACCGGGAGGCCGCCGGACTCGTCCGGCTCCACCCCGGCGACGATCCCGGTCTCCGGCGCGGCGCCGGCGCCGATCAGCACGAGGTCGGCCGGAAGCCGCGCGCCGTCCTCGGTCTCGACGGCCTCGACGGAGCCGGTGCCGGCGATCCGCGCGACCGTGCCGGTCACGAAGGTCACGCCGTTGCCGGCGTGGTAGCGCTTCAGCGCCGCGCCCACGGCCTCGCCGAAGCGCTTGGCGAAGGGGACCTCCTCCCGGGACAGGACCGTCACCGACAGGCCGCGCTTGGTCAGGAAGGCCGCGGCCTCCAGGCCGATGAAGCCCGCGCCGATCACCACCACGCGCGTCGCCCGCTCCGCCGCGGCGCTGAGGCGCACCGCGTCGTCGAGGCTGCGCAGGGTCATCACGCCGTCGAGATCCCTTCCCTCGAAGTCCGGCACCACCGCGCGGCTGCCGGTGGCGATCAGCAGCGCGTCGCCGGTGAGTGTGCGCCCGTCCGCCAGCGCGACGCTGCGGCCGGCCGGATCGATCCGGGTCGCCTCGGCCTCGACCCGCTCGACCCGGTCGGCGGCGGCGAAATCCGGCTCCAGCAGGGTCTTCTCGGCCGGGGTGGGCTTGGCCAGGAACTGCTTGGACAGCTTGGTCCGGTCGTAGGGCGGGTGGCCCTCGCGGCCGACCAGGGTGATCGCCCCCGCGAAGCCCTCGCGCCGGAGCGTGGTGACGCAGGCGGCGGCGGCCGCACCGGTGCCGACGATCAGGACCGTCCCGACCGGGGTCTCGGCCTCTCGCCTCGCGGCCGGCTCGGGCGTCAGCGTCGCCACCGCCTCGCCGCCCTCGATCCGGACGGGATAGCGAGTCAGCGCCTCCAGCGCCGGCGGCTCCTCCACGCCGCCGTCGGCGACCGCGAAGGCCGCCTTGTGCCAGGGGCAGTAGAGCCGGCCGCCGCAGATCTCGCCCTTGGCCAGCGGCGCGCCGAGATGCGGGCACTTCGCCTGGAAGGCGCGCACCCCGTCGGCGTCGCGCACGAACAGCACCGCGTCGTCGCCGGCCTTGCCCTCGGCCTTGCCGCCGAGGGGGATCGCGTCGAGGGCGAGGCGGATCTCGCGGGGCTTGTCCTGGTTCATCCTCGCCTCGCGCGCTGCCGGCCCGGGCCGATCCGGCCCGCGCGCACCAAACCGCGAGGGCGCGAAGGGTTTCCGCGCCTTCCGTCGCAGGGGTCGCGGCCTCGGCGGCGACCGCCCGCGGCCATCTCAGCCGCGGCTCGCCACCGCCACGCCGAGGGCGGCGAGCGCCATGCCGGCGCCCTGCACGGGGGTCAGCACCTCGCCGAACAGCAGGTAGCCGAGGACGGCCGCGACCGGCGGCACGAGGAAGAACAGGGCGGCGACGCCCGCCACCGCGCCCCGCCGGATCAGCACCAGCAACAGCAGGATCCCGGCGACCGAGTTGACCAGGACCGCCCAGCCGAGGCCGAGCCACAGGGCGGGCGCCGGATCGAACGCGCCGCCGCCGAAGGCGAGCGCCAGCGGGATGGCGCAGGCCATGCCGCCGACGAACTGGAGGGTCGCGCCGGCCAGGAGATCGACCTGGCCGCCGGTGCGCTTCTGCCAGAGCGTGCCGAGGGTCAGCGCCAGCACCCCCAGGAGGCTGACGGCCAGCGCCGCCGGCGGGATCCCGGACGGGTCCGTGGCGCCGAGCTTCGGGGCGAGCACGAGGCCGGTGCCGACGAAGCCCATGAGGATCCCGAGCGCCCGCCGGCCACTGACGCGCTCGCCCAGCAGCGGCTGCGCCAGGAGCGCGGTGAGCAGCGGCTGGAGGCTGCCGACGAGCGCCGCGATGCCGGCCGGCAGCCCGTGGCTCACCGCCCAGAAGACGCCCGATAGGTAGACGCCCTGCATCAGGAAGCCCGCGACGACCGGGTCGCGCCACCCCGCCTGGTCCGCCGGCCAGCGCACCCGGGCGGCCGCGGCGATCAGGGCCAGCACCAGGGCGACGGCCGTGAAGCGGATTGCGGTGAAGGCCAGCGGATCGACGTGCGGCACGACCGCCCGGGCCGAGATGAAGCCCGTGGCCCAGATCGGGATGAACAGCGCCGGGAGAGCGCCGGACGCGAGCGTCGACGGGCGGGAGAGCGTAGGCATGGCCGCCGGACGGAGCATGCCGGCGCGCCCGGCGCAACGGTGATCTCGTCCGCGGGGCGCGACCGGCACCGGCGTGGCGCGGACGCGTCACCGGCCGCCGATCGGGACCGGAGCGCGCCGGCGGCGTTGACGCGCGGGTGCCGGCGCCGTTCATCGGCGGACCTCTCCCGGAGAGGGCCGCCCCGAGGATCGCGCGATCGAGGATCGTTGGACACCCGTGAAACCCCTCCGCAGCGGATTACAGGTCATGGGCGTCGCCGCGCAGCGCTTCGTCTCCCATGACGGCTGGGCGATCGCGAGCCACATCGCCCTCTCCAGCCTGACCTCGCTGTTCCCGTTCCTGATCCTGCTGGCGGCGCTCGCCGGCCTGTTCGGCACCCAGTCGCTGGCCGACGAGGCCGGGGTGCTGATCTTCGACGCGTGGCCGCGGGAGATCGCCAAGCCGATCGTCGGCGAGGTGCACCGGGTGCTCACCGAGCAACGCAGCGGCGTGCTGACGCTCGGCGCGCTGTTCGCCCTGTACTTCTCCTCCTCGGGCGTCGAGAGCCTGCGGGTCGGGCTGAACCGGGCCTACGGCCTGCGCGAGAGCCGGCCCTGGTGGCTGACCCGCCTCGAATCGATCGGCTACGTGATCTGCGGCGCCTTCGCGATGCTGGCCTTCGCGCTGCTCGTGGTGCTGGGGCCGCTGATCTGGCGCAACGTCGTCCTGGTGGCGCCGGGCCTGGAGCCCCTGAGCCTCACGGTGGCGATCGGGCGGATCGGCGTCACGGCCCTGCTGCTCGCCGTCGTGCTGGTCATCGCCCACAAGTTCGTCGCGGCCGGGCGGCGCTCGATCCTGTCGGTGCTGCCGGGGATCGGGGTGACGCTGCTCCTGTGGTTCTTCGCCGGCCTCGGCTTCGGCTACTACCTCGACCGATTCTCCAACGCCTACGCGTCGACCTACGGGGGGCTGGCCACCGCGATGGTGTTCCTGGTCTTCCTCTACTGGCTCGCCGCCATGTTCCTGTTCGGCGGCGAGATCAACGGCACGGTGATCGCCGCCCGCCGCGCCCGCCTGCAGGCGAAGATGCTGGCGCGCCGGGCCGAGATGGAGGGCCGCAGGTCCGGGACGGGCGCCCCGGGACCGGGCGCCTGATCCCGGAGCGTCCCGGTCGCACCCCACCGTCTCCCGCGCGGGAGAGGGGTTCGCGCCCGGACCCGACGACGCGGTGCGCCCGGCGGCGCCTCACGCCGCCAGCGCCAGCCCCTCGTCTTCCTCCGCCTGGGCCGCCATGAACTGCGCCCGGGCGAGCTCGGCGAACCTGCCGTCCTGCGCGACCAGGTCGTCGAAGGTGCCGGCCTCGACGATCCGGCCCTCGTGGAACACCAGGATGCGGTCGGCGTCGCGGATCGTCGCGAGGCGGTGGGCGATGACGAAGGTGGTCCGCCCCTCCATCACGGTCTCCAGGGCGCCCTGGAGCTTGCGCTCGGTGGCGGCGTCCAGCGCCGAGGTCGCCTCGTCGAGGATCAGGATCGGCGGGTTCTTCAGGAGGGCCCGGGCGATCGACAGCCGCTGGCGCTCGCCGCCCGAGAGCGACCGGCCGCGCTCGCCGATCACCGTGTCGAGCCCGTCGGCCTGGCGCGCCATGAAGGCGCTGGCCTGGGCGCGCTCCAGCGCGTCGAGCATCTCGGCGTCGGTGGCGTCGGGGCAGCCGACCTGCAGGTTCTCGCGGATCGAGCGGGCGAACAGCATCGGCTCCTGGAACACCACGCCGATGTTGTGGCGCAGCGAGGCGAGGCCGACGTCGCGGATGTCCATCCCGTCGATGCGGATCGCGCCGGAGGCCGGGTCGAAGCTGCGGTGCAGGAGGCCGAGCGTCGTCGACTTGCCCGAGCCGGTGGTGCCGACCAGCGCGATCGTCTCGCCGGGCTTGGCGGTGAACGACACGCTGTCGAGCGCCGGGCGCCTTCCGTCGTACGAGAAGGCGACGTCCTCGAAGCTGACCGCGCCCTCGAAGCGGGCGACCTGCCGGGCGTGCGGCCGGTCGGCCACCGCCGGGACGGTGTCGTAGATCTCGAAGAACTCGGCGATCTTCGGCGCCTGCTGGAACAGGCCGTTGACGAAGCCGACCACGTGGTCGAGCCGGGCCACGAAGGCGGTGGCGAGGCTCATGAAGGCCACGACCTCGCCCACCGTGGTGGTGCCGGCCTGGTAGAGCCAGATGCCGGTGACGAAGATCGCCGTCATGGTGATGGTCGCGGAGGCGCGGGTCGCCACGTTGGCGAGCGCCCACCAGGACAGGACCGGGATCTGCGCGGCGAGCAGGTTGGTGATGATGCCGCGCATCGCCTCCTTCTCGGCCTTGGCGCGGGTGAAGGACTGGATCACCGCGACGTTGCCGAGGGCGTCCGAGGCGTGGGCGGCCAGCCCCGAGTTGAATTCCTCGACCTGGCCCTGGAGCGCCTCGGTCCGGCGCATCACGAAGGTGGTGAGCGCCGTGAAGGCCAGCACCAGCACCACCAGGATCGAGCCGAGCTGCCAGTTGATGAACAGGGTCATCGGCAGGAGCACGCCGAGCGAGACCAGGGCGACGAGGTGATCGCGGAAGAAGCCGAGCCACAGCCACGCCATGCCGTTCGTGCCCTCCAGCATCGCCTTCAGGACGCGGCCGGAATGGTTGGCCGAGTGGAAGGCGAGCGGCAGGTCGAGGACGTGCTCGAAGTAGCTCGCCATCGACGACAGGCGGTTGCGGTGGGCGAGCCGGTCGGCGTGGAGCGCGATGAACACGCCCGCCGCGATGGTGAAGAAGCCGAACGCCACCCAGGCGGCGAGCAGGGGCAGCATCGTGCCCATGGCGTCGCCGCCGCGCTTGAGATGGGTCAGCTGGTCGATGATCCGGCCCATCAGCAGGGGCTCGGCGAAGGCCGCGATCGCCAGGACCACGTTGGTGACGGCCAGGCCTATCGCCAGCCGCCGCTCCGCCTTCAGAAATCCCAGGACCCGCCCGTACAGACGAACCATCGTACCGCTCCGCCACCCCTGGCGCGGCCCGTGTGACCCGGGTCTCACGCCTTCACCGAGGAGGTCCGCGCGGCCGGCATGCGTGCCGGATCCGAGTCAAACCCCTCGTACGAAACGGGTATGCCAGCGCCTGCCTGAACGGGCGATGACGGGCCGATACAGGTTCGAAACAGTCGCCTTTACGGTTGCTTCAGCAAAGTTTCCCGAAGCTTAGCCCGGACCCGCCGCGTCCCGGACGACCGATTCGCCTCCCGCCGGCGAGGCCCCCTCCATGCCGGCCGACCGGCGGGGTGCCGCTACTTCGCGGTGAGGAGGGCCCAGTAGACCTTGTACTTCGAGCCCGGGGCGTAGGCGGTGGCGATCCCCATCCGGGTCGCCCCGGGCGCCAGCATGGTGGCGTCGTGGGGCGGGCTCTCGCGCCAGCCCGAGAAGGCCTCGGCCAGGGTGTGGTAGCCCGCCGAGAGGTTGGCGTTGACGCTCGCGTAGCCGAGCCGCTCGACGGCGGCCTTGACGGTCTGGGCCCGGCTCGGCCGGTCGGCGAGCGCCATGGCGGCCGCCTCGGCCTCGGCGAGGCGCTGCAGTTCGGGATCGACCGTCAGCGGCGGCGCGCCGCGGTTGCGGCGGTAGGACGAGATCATGTCGCGGGCCGCCTCGACGTCGATATGCGCGCTGTTGCTGGCGAGCGGCAGGTAGATGCTCGGCAGCCCGGCGCTGCTCGGCGGCTGGGCGGCGCAGCCGCCGAGAAGCGCCACCGCCAGCGCGGCCGGACCGACCATCCGGGCTCCGGTCCTGATCCGGGCGCGCCCGCGCCCCGCATGTCGACCGTCCCGATCGCGTCTCGTCACGTTTCACCCATCCCTGCGACGGCCCCACCGCCCAGCCGCCATATAGGGGCTGCCGCTCGGCCGCGCATCGGACGGTTAGGGCTTCCTCAAAGGCCCTCCGTCTAAAATTGCACACCGATGACGACCGCGCGTTCCCTGACCCCGGTGGATCCACCCCGCGACCGACCCGTCGGCGGGTGCGCGGACCCGTCGGCAGCGTCTGAGGCGGCGTCGGAGGCCGCGGCCGCGCGCGCCCTCCAGCGGACGATCCTTCGCCAGCAGGCCGGCCTGCTGGCGCGGCAGGAGCGTGCCCTGGCGGCCGCCGGGATGGGCCTCTGGTCCTGCCGCCTGCGCGACGGCGCCCTCGACTGGTCCGGGGGCGTCCACGACCTGTTCGGCGTCCCCCGGGGCGCGGCGCTGCACCGGCCCCGGATCCTGGACCTCTACGAGCCGACCTCGCGGCGCCTGCTGGAAGCGCTCCGGCACCGGGCGATCGCCGGGAGCGGCGCCTTCGTGCTCGACGCCGAGATCCAGGCCGGGAGCCGGCGGCGCTGGATCCGGATCCGCGCCGCGGTCGAGACCGAGGACGGGCGCCCCGCCCGCCTGTTCGGAACCAAGCAGGACGTCACCGAGGAGATCGCCCGGCTGGCCGAGCTGAGCCGGCGCGCCGAGTGCGACCCGCTCACCGGGCTGGCGAACCGCCGCGGCTTCGAGGCGCGATTCGAGGCGCGGTTCGAGGCCGGCACGGACGGCGCCGGTCCGGATCCCCTCGCCGCCCTGCTGCTGATCGACCTCGACGGGTTCAAGCCGGTCAACGACGTCCACGGCCACGCGGCCGGCGACCTGTGCCTCCGGCGCTCGGCCGCGCGGCTCGCCGCCGTCTGCCGGGACGCGGCCCTCGTGGCCCGCATCGGCGGCGACGAGTTCGCCGTGCTCCTGCGGGCGCCCGTCGACCCGCTCGCGCTGGTGGAGCGCGGCCGGCGCGTCGTCGCCGCCCTGAGCCGGCCGATCCCGTATCGCGGCCGGGAGTTGCGGATCGGCGCCTCCGTGGGGATCGCGGTGGCAGACGCCGCGGCGATGTCCGCCGGGCGCGGCGGCCGCGCCCGGCTGTTCGGCCGGGCGGACGCGGCGCTCTACGCCGCCAAGGACGCGGGCGGGAACGCCGTCCGGATCGCCCTCGGCGGCGGCCGGTCAGGCGCCGGCGCTGCGCAGGCCGCGGTCGCGCTGGGGCCGGACTGATTCGCCGCCCTCGGGGACCGGCGCCGGCTGGATGAAGCGGCTGGCGATCTCGCCCATCGCGCTCTGCATCGTGTCGAGGCCCTGCACGGTGACGATGCTGGAGCCGGGCCCGAGCGGCGGGATGAAACCCGCCTCCGAGAGGGTCGCGAACACCGAGAAGTTCAGGTCGGTCACCACCTTCTGGCCGAGGCTCACGTCCACGATCCAGACGAGCAGCTCGAATTCCAGGAACGGGTCGCCGATCTTCTTGAACACCACCCGGGGCGGGGGCTCCTTCAGGACGTCGGAATGACCCTGCGCGCAGGCCGTGATCATCTCGGCGGCGCGCACCGGGTCCTGGTTGCGCAGGACGCTGACCGTGATGCTGACGCGCCCGGTCCGATCGCCCCGCACCCGGTTCTTCACCACCCCGGAGATCAGGTTCGAGTTCGGCACGATCACGGCCGAGCGGTCGAAGGTCTGGATCTCGGTGGAGCGCACCGAGATCCGCTTCACGATGCCCTCGGAATCGCCGATCACCACCTGGTCGCCGACCCGGATCGGGCGCTCCCACAGGAGCAGCAGGCCGGAGACGAAGTTGTTGACGATCGACTGGAGGCCGAAACCGATACCGACCGACAGGGCGCCGGCCACGATGGTGAGCTTCTCCAGGCTCAGGCCGAGATACGAGAAGGCCAGCGCCAGCGCGATCAGGAAGCCGCAATAGCCCGCCACCGTGGTGATCGAGTTGCGCAGGCCCGCGTCGAGGTCGGTGGCCGGCAGGTAGGTGTTCTCCAGCCAGCGCTGCACCCCGCGGGTGATGAACACGCCGACCACCAGGATGCCGATCCCGAAGGCGATGCTGGAGAGCGAGATCGTGACATCGCCGACCTTGAAGCCGAAGAAGGCCTGCCGGACCGACGAGACGATGTCGGTGGAATCGAGCCCCCAGGGCGCCAGCACGAGGACCGCCGCCGCCAGGAACAGGATGAGCCGGGTCGCGCCGGTCGTCAGGACCGAGATCTGGTTGAGCGAGCGCTTGCGCAGGCCGGTATTGGCCTGGAGCGTGGTGGCGAGCCGCGTCTCGTCGCTGAGCGCGCGGCCGACGAAGATGTCGACGCTCTGGACCAGCAGGTAGAGCAGCACGAGGACCGCGGCGTCCCAGATCAGCTGGTCGATCAGGAAGGCCGCGAAGGCCACGTAGCCCACCAGCGCGCCGAGCCCGATCAGCGCCACCGCGGCCCAGCCCAGGAGCCGCGCCGGCCCGCCGATGCCCGTCGTGGTCTTGGTCGGCACGTAGGGGCCGAAGCAGGCCTCCTCCTCCTGCTCGGTGTCGGCGAACCGGTGGAGGCCGACCGCGAGGATCAGCGCGGTGGCGACCGCCCCGATGCCCCGCGTGGCGATGGAGATCGGCAGGGCCGCCGAGATCCCGGAATTCAGGGCCTCGACGGACTTCACCACGGTGATCACCGTGGCGATGCCGACGGCGAGCCGGGTCAGGCGCGTGGCCGCCGCGTCGCTCACCGGGGCGGGCCGCCACGCCGGCTTCTCGGGGCTGAGCAGCCCGTCGCAGAGGGCCTCCACGAAGGCGATGAAGGCCAGCCCTCCGAGGATCGCGGCGGCGACCGGCAGGAGCCGGGACGGCAGCAGGTTGGTGGAATCGAGGGCGTAGTAGACCGCGTAGGACCCGGCCACGGCCGGCACGGTGCCGAGCAGGATCACCCGCCAGGCGGCGAGCATCACGGCGCGCCGCGACGGGTCGGTCTTGGTGGCGTCCCGGCGGGCGCCCTTGGGGGCGATGTTGCGCCGGCCGAAATACAGCGCCACCGAGATCCCGAAGGCGAGCCCCAAGAACAGCAGGTTGGCGAGGTTGCCGTTGCGGGAAAACAGCAGCCCGATATCCGACACGGCGCTCTGCAGGGCGCGCGTGTCCCGGGGGACGTCGCCCATCACCTTGGTCCAGAGACCGGGGCCGACCAGCGGCTGGGAGCGCTGGAGCAGGTCGCGGGTGAACGATTCACGGCGGCGATTCGAGACGCGGTCGACGATCTGGTCACCCTGCACCACCAGGGAGCGGGCGAGGCGCTGGGTCTCGTCGATGCGGGTGACGGCGGCCTCGCGCTCGGCGCGCTCGGCGGCGACGTCGGCGCTCTCCTGGGTATCCTTGGGTTTCGGCCCGAGCTGAGCCAGGCGCTCGCGCGCGGCCTCCAGCGGCGCGTCGAGCCGGGTGACCAGGGTGCGGATCTCGTCGGTAACCGTCACGGCGCTGTCGCGGATGGCGGTGAGGTCGGCCACCGTCAGCTCCGTGTGGCCGAGCTGCTTCTCGCGGGCGTCGAGCTCGGTCTTGGCGGCGTCGAGCTTGGCTCGGACCTTCTTGAACTGCTCGGGAACCTCGGCCTTGGCGGCGGGCGCGGGCTTCGCGTCGGCGGGTTTCGCGTCGGGCGCCTTCGCGTCGGGCGCCTTGCCGTCCGCGGGCTTGGCGTCGGGCGCGGCCTTGGTGTCGGCGGACTTGTGATCAGCGGGCTTCTGATCGGAAGACTTGGCGGCGGGCGCCGGATCCTGGGCGAAGGCCGGCAGGGTCAGGGCCGCCGGGGTTGCGAACACCAGCGCGGCGAGCAGGGCGAGTGCGCGGGACGGGCGCGGCGCGCCCTCCGGCTTCCGGGTCCGCGCTGGGATACGATGCATGAGCAACCTCTCGTCGGGCGCGCGGCAGCCGGCCGGAGTCCGGCATCGGCGAATCGGCGGCGATCGGGGACCGGGCGGGCCTCCTGGCGGCCGGGCGCTCTGGGCGAGCAATAGGGCGAAACCGTGCCGCTGCCCACCCCGGGCCGGATCCCGCGCCGGGTCCCACCCCCGCGAGCCCGCTGTGGGTGCGTCCCCGGGGCTCATCCGGAAAAGCTTCACAAGGGTGTCACGCTGGGATTAGATGAACACCTGATGGACAGGGCCTTTTCGTTGCTACGCGAAAGGGCGCGGCCGGTGGCGATACCGGCCCGGCCCGGCCGCGTTCCGGATGCTACCGCATCGACCGGCGCCCCCGCGCGCCGGCCCGCCGCCCTGTTGTTCCCTCCGTCTCTCCCGTCAAGCCGTCGCTCCGCGCGCCGGCCCGTCCTGCATCGGCCCCGGGCCGGTTCGGACGGGCCGGCGGGGCGGCGGCATGGTCCCGCGCGTCCCACGCGCCAGAGCTAGTCCGAAGAGTCGCGCCGATGATGGATCTCCAAACCCTCGTCCTCAACGCGGATTATCGGCCGCTCTCGTACAATCCGCTCTCCCTCTGGTCGTGGAAGGACGCCTTCACGGCCCTGTTCCTCGACCGCGTCACCCTGGTGGCGAGCTACGACGTCGAGGCGCGCTCGCCCTCGCGCGCCCTGCGGGTGCCGAGCGTCGTGGCGCTGAAGAACTACGTGGCGTTGGCCCGCAGCCCGGCCTTCACCCGCTACAACATCTACCTGCGCGACGGTTTCAGCTGCCAGTATTGCGGCCTGCGGCTGCCCTCGGGCGGCCTGACCTTCGACCACGTGGTGCCGCGCTCCCGGGGCGGCCTGTCGAGCTGGGAGAACGTCGTGGCGGCCTGCTCGCCCTGCAACCTGCGCAAGGCCAACCGCACGCCGGACGAGGCGGACATGCCGCTGATGACCGAGCCCCGGCGGCCGACGCGCTACGAGCTGCACCACCGGCAGCCCGAGTTCGATCACCGCCAATACCATCACACCTGGCTCGACTACCTGTACTGGGACAGCGAGCTGGAGAGCTGAGGGCGGCGCGGAGGCCTCACCAGGCCGGCTCGCGGCGGGGCGGCTCGTTGTACATCGGGACGTTGTGGTTGCGCGGCAGGTAGCCCCGCACCAGCACGGGCGGGGGGACGGCGGGAACGGACGGCACCGGACTCCGGTATCGAACGCTGCGCGGCGGATGCGGGTCGCGCGGCCAATCCGCCGCGACGGCGGGGTCGAGGAGCGGGCCGGCACCGAGCAGCAGGACGGTGAGCCGGATGGTGCGTGCGTGCTGCATGAACAGGCTCCCGCCGAAGCGCGGCATCAGAACTTGACGGCCGCGCCGGCCCGGACGGTGTTCAGGTTGACCTTGTGCCCGTCGAAACTGCTGAACAGCACGTACTGATACTCGGCGCGCAGGAGGATGTTCGGCGTGATCGCGTACTCGACGCCCGCTCCCGCCGCCACGCCGGCGGTGACCTTGGTCCTCGACTGCGTCTGGATCGAGGTGAACGGGGTCCCGTTGTAGGGCGCGCTCTGGTTGAAGCTCGTGTAGCCGTAATTGTTCACGTAGGTCGGCGTCCCGGCCAGAGTCGCGTTGTAGGCCGTCAGATTGAAGCCATAGTTCTGATAGCTCGTCGTATCGGCGACGCGCGCCCGACCGATGGCGATGCCGCCAGTGACATAGGGCAGGAAATTGCCCAGGGCGTAGCCGACCCGCGCGCGCAGCGTGCCGTAATCGTTGACCCGCGTCGCCGTGGATCCACTCAGGCTCACGGTATCGTAGCTGCCGGCGGCCGACATTTGGGTCCGCGCAAGACCATCGCTCGACACGCCCATCCGGCCGAAATTCGTGTAGTCCCCCTCGATGCCGAAGACGAACTCGTCGAACTGAACGTTGTAGCCCGCGAAGGCGCCGAAACTCGTGTCGCCGACTCGCCGCGATGGCGGGCTAAGGAGCGTCGAGGCGTGGAAGTCGGACTCACCCGTCGTGTTGTGCGAGTCCCGGTAGATCAGCGGTTGGAACGCGCCCTTGCTCCCCATGAGCGCGGAGGTGTAGCCGCCGTGGCCGCCGACATACACGCCGCTCCAGTCGACCACCGGGGCCGGGACCGGGTCGTAATCCGCGCCGCGCAGGTAATCGTAATCCAGATCCGCGGCGCGCGCGGTGTTCACGCCGCAGAGACCGAGAACCGCCAGCAGCGGGAAAGTGACGGTACGCATCGGGATCGTCCTGGGACGGAAAAGACGGACGGCGGATCGAGCCTCGACACGGTGATACGCCGGTAACCTTAATTCTCCGTTGCTCGACTGCGATAGGTCAGTCCCGATCCGGGGATGCCAGTCCTGGGACGTCGTGGCGGTTATTGGGTCGGCCAAGGACGGGCTGAGGACAGGCCGAGAACCGAGCCTGTCGCGACGGGGCGCCGAAACGCGAGACGGCGCGGAGACCCTCCGCGCCGTCGTCGTCCGTCAGGGGAATCGCGGTCGAGGCGCGATCAGTACTTGCGCACCAGCGGGCCGGGGATCGGCTCAGGCATCAGCGGCGGCAGCGGGGCCGCCACGAAGCCACCGAGGTAGTAGCGCAGGCCGATCTTCACGTCGTGCGCCTCGATGTCCTTGATCTTGATCGCCTGTAGGCTGCCGGTGCAGCACGGGACGAAGCCCGGGCCGGTCTCGGCCTTGCCGAGGTTCAGGTAGCGGTAGGCCACTTCGATCTTCAGCGCGTCGGTCACGTTGTAGGCGAGACCGGCGTGGAGCGCCCAGGCGAGGCTGCCGGTGGTCTTGTCCTTGTAGAACTTGCTGCCGCTGTTGGTGTTGTAGACCGGATTGCCGTTCGGGTCGTAGACCGGGGCGTACGGGATGCAGCCGCAGCCGGCATTGGTGTAATCGTACGCGTAGGTCGGGCTGGTGAACTGCTGGTTGGTCGAGTAGCTCGAGACGTGGTTGAACGCGTAGCCGACGCCGCCGCCGATGAACGGCGTGATGCCGTACCACGTGCCGAGGTCGAAATAGGCGTTGGCCAGCACCACCGCGGAGTCGAAGTTGCCGCTCGACTTGTTCACGCCGTACGAGCCGAGCCCGTTGTCGAAATCCGGACCCTTGTAGTACTCGCTGCCGCGCAGGCCGGTGGAGTAGCGGTACTCACCGGTGATGTCGCCGCGCAGGAACGGGGTGAACTGGTAGCCGACGCCGACGCCCGCGAAACCGCCGCCGCCGACCGCGTTGCCGAAGGCGCGGTTGGACTCGGCGTAGCCGGTGTAGTCGTAGGCGTCGCTGTAGCGCGGACGGGTGTAGATGCTCGCGCCCACGTCGCCGCGCAGGTACCAGCCGCCGCCGACCTCGATCGGCGGGGGCGGCGGGGGCGGGGGCGGCGGGAGCATCAGATCCGCGGCCGCGGCGAGGCAGGGCGCACCGACGCTCGCCGCGAGCGTCAGGCTACGCACCAAAGCGTTCAGCTTGGAGCGGGCCATGAGGATTCCTTCACTGGACTCGTGAGCCGGACGCGCGGCGCGCGGTCCCGGGGTACGAGGGCAGGATGGAAGGAACGTCTTAAATCCGGCTTAACGTTAAATGTTAGGCTTGCGCATCCGTTGCCGAACTGTCGAAACGGATATCCGGGCGAGACTTGCTTGTTTCGGCTGCGCTGCGCCGCCGGGGTCAGCGCAGTTCTTCTGTGGGGGCCGGACGGCGCGGGGGCTGAGGCCGCATGGGACCCGACGACGTGCGCATCCTGGCGCTGATGCTGCCCGAGGCGGTAGCGGGCGCCCACAGCGGCAACCCGGATTTCCGGGTCGGCGGCCGGGTCTTCGCGACCCTCTGGGTCGAGGAGGCGCGGGTCGTGCTGCGCCTCGCGCCCGCGGATCAGGCCGCCCTCTGCGAGGCCGAGCCGGACCTGTTCGCGCCGCTCGACGGCGCCTGGGGGCGGCGGGGCTGGACCAATCTCGACCTCGACCCGTGCGCGGAGGAGGTTCTGCGGGCGGCGCTGCTGGCGGCGTGGCGGATGACCGCACCCGCGGAGCTGCGCGCCGCCTACGCCGATCTGGGCTGACTCGGGCTGCCCCCTTCGGAGTCGAGCCGCGCCCCTCCGGGGCTCCGGCCTCAGGCCGCCGCGCGGGTGACGGCGTCGACCACCTCGTCGACCACCGCGTTGACGAGGCCGCGGTCGTCGCCCTCGGCCATGACGCGGATCACCGGCTCGGTGCCCGAGGGGCGGATCACGAGGCGGCCGGCATTGCCGAGCCGCTCGCGGGCGTGCTCGATGGCGCTGACCACGCTGTCCTCGCGCAGGGGCTCGCCGCTCCGGTAGCGGACGTTCTTCAGGATCTGCGGCAGCGGGTCGAAGCAGTGGCAGACCTCGCTCACGGGCCGGTTCTGCCGCTGCACCACGCTCAGCAGCTGCAGGGCGGCCACGAGGCCGTCGCCGGTGGTCGTGTAGTCCGACATGATGATGTGGCCGGACTGCTCGCCGCCGAGGTTGTAGCCGTGCGCCCGCATGTGCTCGAGGACGTAGCGGTCCCCCACCGCCGTGCGGGCCAGGGTCAGGCCGAGGCCGCCGAGGAACCGCTCCAGGCCGAGATTCGACATGATCGTCGCGACCACGCCCGGCTGCGTCAGGCGCTCGTCCTCCTTCCAGGAGCGCGCCACGACGGCCATGAGCTGGTCACCGTCGACCACCTGGCCCTTCTCGTCCACGATCAGCACCCGGTCGGCGTCGCCGTCCAGCGCGATGCCGATATCGGCCCGGCGCTCGCGCACCATGTCGATCAGGGCCGCGGGCGCGGTCGAGCCGACATCCCGGTTGATGTTGAACCCGTCCGGCTCGGTGCCGATGGCGATCACCTCGGCGCCGAGCTCCCACAGGGTCTCGGGGGCGACCCGGTAGGCCGCGCCGTTGGCGCAGTCGACCACGACCCGCAGCCCGTCCAGCGTCACCTGCCGCGGGAGGGTGCGCTTGGCGAACTCGATGTAGCGGGCGTGCACGCTCTCGATGCGCTTGGCCCGGCCGAGGTCGTTCGAGCCGGAGAGGCGCTTGTGCATGTCGGCGTCGATCAGCCCCTCGATCTCGTGCTCGATCGCGTCGTTGAGCTTGAAGCCGTCGGGCCCGAACAGCTTGATGCCGTTGTCCTCGAACGGGTTGTGCGAGGCCGAGATCATCACGCCGAGATCGGCCCGCATCGAGCGGGTCAGCATCGCCACGGCCGGCGTCGGCACCGGCCCGAGCAGGAGCACGTCCATGCCCACCGAGGTGAAGCCGGCGACGAGCGCGGTCTCGATCATGTAGCCCGAGAGGCGGGTGTCCTTGCCGATCACCACCCGGTGGCGGTGGTCGCCGCGCTGGAACACGAGGCCGGCGGCCTGACCGACCTTGAGGGCGAGCTCCGGCGTGATCACGCCGTTGGCCCGACCCCGGATGCCGTCGGTTCCGAAATACTTGCGCACCATCACGTCTCCGGCGCCCGGTCTCGCGGACCCGGCACAGCTTAGCAGATTATCGCGCCCGCCGGCGGCTCACCGGCCGGCAGAGTCAACGGGGTGCTCCCCGACAAAGGCGGTCGAAATGGGGCGCCCGGCGCGCTGCAGGAGCCGCGGCGCCGAGGCCGAAACCAGCGCGAGGCCCGAGACGGTCAGCAAGCCGAGCACGAGCCGGCGGAAGGCGACCTCGCTGAGGCCGAGATAGATCCGGGTGCCGAGCAGCGTCGGGACCAGCATCGCCGGCAGGACCACCGCCAGGATCGGCAGCGTCGCCCGGGTGACGAGCCCCGCGGCGAGGTAGGTCGCCAGGGTGACGCTGAGCATCGCGAGGTTGAAGTTCTGGATCACCGAGCGCTGCACGTCGCGCTCGTAGCGGCGCAGGGTGCACCAGAGGGTCGGCAGCATGCCCGTGAAGCCGCCGAGCCCGCCCATCATCCCGCCGCCGAGGCCCACCGCGGCGTCGGCGAGCCGGCCGCCGGCCGCGATCCGCGGTAGGTTCCGGGCGAACAGCATGGCCGGGCACCAGACCATCAGCAGGAGGCCGAGGAGCGTCTTGAACCAGTCGGCGTCGAGCCGCGGCAGCAGGAGGACGCCGAGGGGGATGCCGGCGAGGCCGCCGAGGACGAAGGGCGCGAGGCGCCTAGTCTCGAACCCGCGCCGGACCGAGACCGCCGCGATGACCTGGCCCGTGAAGGCGCCGGAGACGGCCAGCACGGCGGCGAGCTGCGGGTCGATCACCCAGGCCCAGAACGACAGGGCCGTGAGGCCGAAGCCGAAGCCCGACAGGCCCTGGACGAAGCCGGCGACGACGGCGCCGAGGGCGACGACGAGATAGGTCGAGACCGGCATCGGGGGTTTCGCGGCGGCCTGTGGAAGGGACCTGTGTTTCCGATTCGGCGGAGTCCGCGGAGCCTCCGGCCAAGCTGACGCGCGCGATCCGCCGACAGGAGGGCCGGTTTGTCACGGGAGACGCGGCGACGATCACGCGTCGCCGGCGAACGCCGCCGCTGATGAGGGAGCGCGACGCGGCCCCACGCGCGGTCCTGACAGCGTCCTGAAAGCGCACCGAATCCGCACGCGCGTCGAAGGAGGCCGCACGGAACGAAAAAGGGCGCCTCGCGGCGCCCCCTTCGCTCGTCCGATTCCGCGACCTCAGGCCTGCGGCTGCGGCTCCAGGCCGCCGTCGCTCTCCTTCGGCCGGCCGCGGCCCGCCGAGGGGACCGAGGAGCCCCGGGCCGGGGTCGGCGGCACGTCGCCGCCGTCGCGGATCGGGGGCTGGCCCTTGAGCAGGTTGCGGATCTCCTCGCCCGAGAGGGTCTCGTACTCGAGGAGCCCCTGGGCCAGGGCCTCCAGGTCGTCCTTGTGCTCGGCCAGGATGCGGCGCGCCTCCTCCAGGCCGGTCTCCACGAGGCGGCGGACCTCGGCGTCGATCTTCTGGGCGGTCGACTCGGAGACCGATTGCTGCCGGCCCATCGACATGCCGAGGAAGACCTCGTCGTTGTTGTCGCCGTACGCGACGGTGCCGAGCTCGGGGCTGAAGCCCCAGCGGGTCACCATCATCTTGGCGAGCCGCGTCGCCTGCTCGATGTCCGACTGCGCGCCCGAGGTCACCTTCTCGCGCCCGAAGATCATCTCCTCAGCGATGCGGCCGCCCATCATGATCGCCAGCCGCGAGGTCATCTGCTCGAAGCTCATGGAGAGCTTGTCGCGCTCGGGCAGCTGCATGACCATGCCCAGCGCCCGACCGCGCGGGATGATGGTCGCCTTGTGCACCGGGTCGGTGGCCGGGACGTTCAGCGCCACGATGGCGTGGCCGCCCTCGTGGTAGGCGGTGAGCCGCTTCTCGTCCTCGGTCATCACGAGGGTGCGCCGCTCGGCGCCCATCATGACCTTGTCCTTGGCGTCCTCGAACTCGTGCATCGTCACGATGCGTTTTCCGCGTCGAGCGGCGAGGAGCGCCGATTCGTTGACGAGGTTCATCAAGTCGGCGCCCGAGAAGCCCGGGGTGCCGCGCGCGATGGTCTTGAGGTCGACGTCGGGGGCCAGCGGCACCTTGCGGACGTGGACACGCAGGATGCGCTCGCGGCCGGTGACGTCCGGGTTCGGCACCATGATCTGGCGGTCGAAGCGGCCGGGACGCAGCAGCGCCGGGTCGAGCACGTCGGGGCGGTTGGTCGCCGCGATGATGATGACGCCCTCATTGGCCTCGAACCCGTCCATCTCCACGAGGAGCTGGTTGAGGGTCTGCTCGCGCTCGTCGTTGCCGCCGCCGAGGCCGGCGCCGCGGTGGCGGCCGACCGCGTCGATCTCGTCGATGAAGATGATGCAGGGCGCGTTCTTCTTGGCCTGCTCGAACATGTCGCGCACGCGGCTGGCGCCGACGCCCACGAACATCTCGACGAAGTCGGAACCCGAGATGGTGAAGAACGGCACGTTGGCCTCGCCCGCGACCGCCCGGGCGATCAGGGTCTTACCGGTGCCGGGCGGGCCGACGAGCAGCACGCCGCGCGGGATCCGGCCGCCGAGCCGCTGGAACTTCTGCGGGTCGCGCAGGAACTCGACGATCTCCTGGAGATCCTCCTTGGCCTCCTCGACGCCGGCGACGTCGTCGAACGACACCCGGCCGTGGGCCTCGTTCAGGAGCTTGGCCTTCGACTTGCCGAAGCCCATGGCGCGGCCGGCGCCGGACTGCATCTGGCGCGAGAGGAAGATCCAGGCGCCGATGAAGACGAGGATCGGCAGCCAGCTCACGAGGAGCTGGATGAACCAGGGGGTGTTGTCGGACGGCGGGCGGGCGGTGATCTGCACGCCCTTGCCCTGGAGCTTGGAGACCAGGCTCGGGTCGTTGGGCGCGTAGCTCGTGAAGTTGCCGCCGCCCACGTAGGTGCCGGACACGTCCTGCCCGGAGATCACCACCGACTGGATCTTGCCGGCATCGGCGTCGTTCAGGAGCTGGCTGTAGGCGATCTCGCTGCCGCCGCCCCGGTGACCCGGGTTCTGGAACAGGGTGACGAGGGCCAGCACCAGCAGGAAGATGACGACCCACAAGGCAAAGTTGCGAAAATTCGGGTTCATCGATCAATCCCTGGCGCGTGCGACCCCCAGGACGGACCCGCCACGCGGCTATTCCGGTCCATCCGTGCACACTCCGCCAATGTAGGCGGGGGGCTCTCCCTTGCCAAGTAAGTCGGGAGACCCTGCGGCGAGGGCAGCACCTGCGGGTCCGTGCCGGCGTGGCGGCGCCGGGGCGAGGCTCACGCCCCCGCCCGCGTCGGCGGCGACGAGGATCCCCGCGAGGGTGCGGCGGACCGGCTCCCGGCGGCGCAGGGCCGGCAGGAGCGATTCGAGGACGAGGGCCTCGAGGCGCTCGAGGCGGCGCGGCGCCGCGCCGGCCCGGGCCAGGGCGAGATCCAGGCAGCGCAGGGCCACGGCGTCCGGCAGGGCCGCCAGGGCGCGCCCGTCGAGGCGCAGGCCCGCGCCCGTCTCCGACCCGGGCCGGAGCGCCCCGTCGAGGGCCTGCTCGGCCGCGCCCCGGAGCGCGGCCTCGTCGCGGGCGGCGCGCTCGGCGAGCCGGGCGAGGCGCGCCCGGGTCAGGCCCTCGCGCTCCAGGGCCGGCCAGGCCGTGCGCAGGCGGCCGCGGGCGAAGCGCGGGTCGCCGTTGGCGGGATCGCGCAGATACCCGATGCCGCGCGCCGCGCACCACGCCTCCAGGCTCGCCTTCGGCAGGTGCAGGAACGGGCGCCCGAGGGTGAGGCCGGGACCGAGGTCCCGCTCGGCGCGCATGCCGGCGAGCCCCGCGGGGCCGCTGCCGGCCGCGAGCCGGATCAGCACCGTCTCGGCCTGGTCATCCCGCGTGTGGCCCGTCAGCACGAGCCCGGCGCCGACCGCCCCGGCATGGGCGGCGAGGAGTGCGTAGCGGGCGGTGCGGGCCGCGTCCTGCAGGCCGGTGCCGGGCTTCGCGCCCGTCCAGGTCAGGGTCGCGTGGGGCAGGTCCAGCGCCCGGGCGGCGCGGCCGACGCCCTCGGCCTCCGCGCCGGATTCCGGCCGCAGGCCGTGATCGACGGTCGCCACGCGCAGGGACGCGCCGGTCGCGTCGCGCAGGCACGCGGCGGCGTGCATCAGGGCGCTCGAATCGGGACCGCCCGAGACGGCGAGGAGCACGCCCCGCCCGCCGCGCGCGGCCCGGTCGAGCCAGGGGCGGAGGGCGCCGAGGACCGGGTTGCCCGAGTCGCCCGAGTCGCCCGAGTCGCTCAGAGCGCCCGAGACGCTCAGGCGCCGCAGCGGGCGCGCTTCTGCTCGCGGGCGACGCCCTGGCGGACGCCGGTGCCGGCATTCGGGAACTTCCGGTCCAGCTCGGCCAGGGTCGCGCAGGCCTGCTCGCGGGCGCCGAGCGCGTTGAGCGTGACGCCGAGCTTCAGCATGGCGTCGGGGGCCTGGGCGGAGCGGGCGTAGTCGGTCGAGACCTTCAGGAACTGCTCGGCGGCCTCGCGGTTGCGGCCGCGGGCGAGGTAGCTCTCGCCGAGCCAGTAGGTCGCGCCGGCGACGCGGTTGTCGCGCGGGTGCGACTGGATGAACTGGCGCAGGCCCATCTCGGCCTGCTCGTACTGCTTGGCACGGTACAGCTCGACCGCGGCGTCGAAATCGGCGGCCGGATCTCCGGTCCGGGTCGCCGCCACGCTCTCGGAGGGCCGCGCCGGGATCGCCCCGGTCCGGGCCGGCGGCCGCAGGTCCACGGGCTCGTCGTAACCGGAGGTCCCGGCCTCCGAGTCGTCCTCGCCGGACTCGTTGAGCGCGCCCTGGGGCAGGCGCTGCGGCCGGGGCGCCGCCTCGGCGGCCTCCTCAGCCTCGCGGGGCGGCAGCGGCGCGGAGGGCTGCGTGCTGCCGAGCTGCATCGGGGCGCCCGGGGCGCCGGGGGCCTGCGACGGGTCAAAGGCGTCGCCGCGCTTCCCGGGGCGGCCGGCGCCCGGATTGCCGCCGTTGACGGGCCCCGACGGCGCGGGCGCGGCCGAGGGTTTGCCGCCCTTGCCCTCGTTCAGGCGGTACTCGACGTCCTCCTGGAACTTGCGCAGCTGCTCCTTGAGCTGGCGGTTCTCGTACTGGAGGGTCTCGATCTGCCCGGCCATCATCCGGGACTGGTTCTCGATGCGGCCGAGGCGCACCACCAGTTCCGAAGCGTCCTGCGCGGCGGCCGGGTGGGCGAGGAGCACGGCACCGACGGCGGTGGCGAGGGCGAGGCGGGTGCGAAGGCGGGCGGGCATGGTACGGCTGCGGTCCGGTGTCGGCGCGAGGCCCTATCAGATGCGCCGCACCGCGGCAAAACTGCGGCGCGGGTCGAAGGAGTGATCGAAGGCCGTGATCGAGAGCATCGATCGGAGGCGGCGGCCGAGAGCCGCCTCCGGGGTCGTTCGCGCGGCGGCCTACGCGCCGGCGCCGCGGTCGAGGACGATCACCGCGCGGCGGTTCTGCGACCAGCAGGAGATGTCGTTGCACACCGCCACCGGCCGCTCCTTGCCGTACGACACGGTCCGCATCCGGCTCGCCGCGATGCCGCGGGTGGCGAGGTAGTCGTTCACCGCCTGGGCCCGGCGGGCGCCGAGGGAGAAGTTGTACTCGCGGGTGCCGCGCTCGTCGGCGTGGCCCTCGATGATGAAGGTGTAGCGCGGGTAGCGCTGCAGCCACGCGGCCTGCTTGTCGAGGGTCGCGGTCGCGGTCGGCGTCAGGTCGGTGGAGTCCGACTCGAAGAAGACCCGGTCGCCGATATTGACGACGAAGTCCTGCGCGCTGCCCGGGGTGGCGGCGCCCGCCCCGAAGGCGGAGGCGTCGGCGAGGTCCTTGTCGTTGCTGCAGGCGCCCAGGCCGAGGGCGGCCACGAGTGCGAGGCCGAGGGCGGCGGCGCGGAAACGCTGGGGCATGGTCTGAAAAACTCCTCGAGCGGTGCCGAAGGCCGGCTGCTGGTCTTCGAGGCGGGTCCGCGTAATCCTGGCGCCGTTGGTAGGCGGGGTTGGTTAAGCGACGGTTCCGCCGGGCGGCGCGGGAGCGTGGTGACGGTCCGCACCGATCGACGGCGTGCGCTGACGCACCCGGACGCGCCCGGAATGCGGCGGCGGCGGGGCGGCGGGCCGCGACGCGCCATTTCGGCCGCCTCGGTTGCGGCGCTGCAACAGGCGCCGGGCCTCCGCCGGTAACGGTCGCGGGCCGGGCTTTAAGAGATCCTCAACCCTATCGGTCCCTTATCGGCGGGCCGAAGACCGGACCTCCCGCATGCGCCCCGCCCAGAGCGTCCTCATCGTCGAGGACAGCTACCTGCTCCTCGAGATCGTCGCGAGCCTGTGCGAGACGCACGGCATCCGGGTGATCGAAGCCTCGACGGGCGAGGCTGCGCTGACCGTCCTGCGCGACCGGGGTGCGGCGATCGACTGGCTGTTCACCGACATCCACCTGCCCGGGCTGATCGACGGCTGGACGGTGGCCCACGCCTTCCGGGCGATCCATCCGGACCGGCCGGTGGTCTACACCTCGACGGACACGCACGGCCGCAGCGGCGTGCCGGGCAGCCTGTTCCTGCGCAAGCCCTTCCAGATGCAGGAGGTTAACCGCCTGGTCCGGATGATGGTCGAGGGCCTGGGCGAGGCCGGCTCCGAGAGCCGGCTCTGCGCGGCGGGCTGAGTCACGGACCCATCCCAGCCGGTCCGTCATCGCGGGCGCAGCGACGGGTCTGCCGGCCGGACGCCCCGGGTCGCGGAGGCGGCCTCAGCCGCCCCGGAACAGCGCGACGATCTCCGGCGCGGCGAGCCACGCCTCGACCCGCGGGCAGGCGAGATCCCCGGGGGGCATCGCGTCGTAGAGGGCGAAGCTCGCCGCGACGAAGCCCGGCAGGTCGTAGAGCACCGGGAAGTCGTCGCCCCGCGGCTTGGTCTTGAACAGGTACGAGCCGGTCAGGCCGAAATGCTCAGCGATGGGCGGGTAGATCGGCCAGACCACGTCCTGGGCCAGCTCGTCGCCGAGGTAATCCTCGATCTCCACGGGCTCGGGCGTGAGCCCGTTCTCCTGCAGCAGCCGCCTCGCGATGTCGCCGAGGACGTGGACCTTGGGATGGTTCATCAGGTGCATGAAGGCGCCGCGGCGCGCCCAGCGGGTCACCTCGCGCTCCAGCCCGAAACCCAGGGCGTCGGCCGCGCCGACGAGCTCGCGCACCGCCGGGTCCCAGTGGTCGAGGTAGCCCAGGCGGGCGAACACGTCCTCGCGGAACAGGGCGGCCGTGCGGCCAGCATCGAGGCCGAGCCGGTGGGCGGTGACGACGATCGCCGAGTGGTACTGGCCCAGCGGCGACGGCGTCAGCTTCAGCGCGGCGAGGTCCGAGGCCTGCCCGACATAGACCATGTCCGGGTGGAAGGCCGAGAACACGATCGACGGGAACAGCTTGAGCCGCGGGTCGGCCGCGCGCACAGTGGCGGCGTCGCCGCCGGGGATCAGCCCGGCCGGGAAGGCCTGCGAGAAGACGTGGTCGTGGGCGCGCAGGGTCCGGATCAAGCCGTCGACATGGCCGTGGTCTCGCTTCAGCGAGCCCATGGGCAGGTAACGGACCGGGCTCTTCGGCGCGAGCAGGCGCATGGCCCGGGCGATGCCCCGGGCCTGGCAATTGCCCAGCACCGCGATGCTCGGCCCGTCACGGGTCGTGGCGGTGCGGGCGCGGTTCCGCCATGGTGTCGCCCAGGTGGGGGCCCAACGGGTAGGCGTCCAATCGGGCGCCGAGCGGGTGAACGCGCTGCGGGCGCGCCGGGGCAGGTCGTTCAGGGCCACGTCGCGTGCCGGTGTCAGCGGACGGAACAGCGCCCCCGAGGGCCTGCCGCCGTCGTGAAGAAGAGGGTTCGAAGATGGCGTTGAATCCGTATACGGGTCTACCGGCCGAGCGATTCTGGCGCAAGGTCGTCACCAACGTGCCGCCCTTCGCGGTCAATCCGCACCCGAAGGACACGTTCGTGATCGGACCGACCGACAAGGTCGCCACCGGCGGCTCGTGCTTCGCCCAGCGGGTGGCCGAGGCGGTGCGCGGCGCCGGGTTCAACTACTACCTGACCGAGCCGCCGACCCCCGGCATGAGCGCCGAGGAGGCCAATGCCCGCCAGTTCGGCACGTTCTCGGCGCGCTACGGCAACCTCTACTACACGCGCCAGTTCGTGCAGCTGTTCGACCGGGCCTACGGCACGTTCGAGCCGGAACTGAAGGCGTGGCTGCGCGACGACGGTCGCTACGTCGACCCGTTCCGCCCGACCGTCGAGCCGGCGGGCTTCGCCAGCGAGGCCGAGGTGGTCGCGGCGCGCGACGCGCACCTCGCCGAGGTGCGCCGTCTGTTCGAGACGCTCGACGTGTTCGTGCTGACGCTCGGCCTCACCGAGGGCTGGCGCTGGCGGGCCGACGGCGCGGCGCTGCCGCTCGCCCCCGGTGTCGCGGGCGGCACGTTCGACCCCGCGCTCTACGAGTGCGTGAATGCCGGCGCGGGCGAGGTGCTCGGTGACCTCAACGGCTTCCTCGACCGGCTCTGGAGCGTGAATCCGAAGGCGCGGGTGATCTTCACGGTCTCGCCGGTGCCGATGATCGCCACCTACATGGACCGGCACGTGATGGAGTCGAACAGCTACTCCAAGTCGGTGCTGCGGGTGGCGGCCGGCGAGGTGGTCGGCCGCGGCGACCCGCGGGCGGTCTACTTCCCCGCCTACGACATCGTCACGAGCAACGTGAATGCCGGGCGCTACTACAACGAGGACCAGCGCACCATCAACGACGCGGGCGTGCGCCACGTCATGCGCCTGTTCCTGGCGACCTTCGCCCGCGACCGGGTCTCGCCGGCGCCGACCCACGCCCCCGTCGACCTCGCGGCCGAGTTCGAGGGCAATGCCGGCGTGATCTGCGACGAGGAGGAGATCGAGCGCAGCGTGGCGTGACGGGGGGCCGAGATCGTTACCGGAGCGGCCGCGGCCATCGGGCGGCCTGCATCGTCTTCACGAGCGTAGTGAAGTGACCCAGGGTAACGCGACATCGACAGTCGTGGCGCTGCCTGGATTGCTTCGCTCCGCTCGCAAAGGCGGCAGCGCTCCGAAGATCCCGCCGGGCAACCGCTCGAGCCCTTCGCGACCGTCACGGCGGCCGGGGCGATCCCGCGTTTGCCTCCAGCCCGGCCTTTCGGGCAAGCTCGGCCGCCCGGGCGCTCGCGCCTATCGGAGACGAATCCCTTGAGCCTGCCCCCGCCCCGCCGCGCCGACCACGACATCGATCCGGTCTTCGTGAAGCGGCACTCGCCCCGCGCCTTCACGGGCGAGGCCGTGCCCGAATCCGAGCTGATGCGGATGATCGAGGCGGCGCGCTGGTCGCCCTCCGCCTACAACTCGCAGCCCTGGCGCTTCCTCTACGCGCTCCGGGGCGACGCCCACTGGGACACGTTCTTCGACCTGCTGGTGCCCGGCAATCAGAAATGGGTGTCCGGCACCGGCGCGATCCTGTTCCTCGTCTCGAACGGGTTCATGAAGGTCGGCGACGAGCTGAAGCCATCCTACAGCCACTCCTTCGACGCCGGCACCGCTTCGCTGGCCTTCCAGCTCCAGGCGATCCACCAGGGCTGGCACGCCCACGGCATGGTCGGGTTCGACCACGTCCGCGCGCCCGCGGTGCTGCGTCTGCCCGAGAACCACCGGATCGAGGCCGCCTTCGCGGTCGGCCGCAAGACGCCCGAGGCGGACCTCACCGAGGAGCAGCGGCCCCGCGAGACCCCGAACGGCCGCCGGCCGATCACCGACTTCACCATCGCGGGACCGTTCCCGCAGGCCGCCGGCTGAGACGGGCCGGAACCCGCTCGGACGGCCGGGGATTGGCTCCGCATCGCGACGCCGTCGCAGGTCCGTGGGCGCAGGCCCACGGGCTCGACCCGGGCCGGCAGGGGGCCGCCGCCGCGCGCCTCCTGTCCGCCCTCCGACGCTTCGGGAGCTGGCTCATGGATCCGTCCGACACCGCCGCGTCCGACCCGTTCCGGGATGACGGGCCGTTCGACCCCGTCCCCGGGCTGCAGACCGTCGCCGACCGCCACGGGGTCAGCCCGGACGCGGTGCGCCACCTGGTCCGGGCCCTCGAGCGTGGCCACGGCACGATGGCGCAGTTCGACCATCCCGATCTCGGCGGGATGGGGCAGTGGTTTTCCGGCGGGATGGTGATGGTCGGCCGGATGTTCGACGACGCGCTGAAGGCGCGGGTCGACGCGCTCTGCACCGAGCTGGCCGGGGCGCTCCCCGCGGGGGGCTTCTCGGAGGCCGCGCCCGCGGCGCGGCGCGGCGGCGGCGAGTGGTGGCCGGCCGGCCTCGGGGATCCGGCCAGCACCGGCGCGCAGGACGGGCTGCGCTACGCCTATTTCCCGGACAGCCGGCGGCTCGCCGTCGACGCGGGGTCCGGGGTCGCGCTGTACGATACCGGCGAGCACCGCATCACCGGCGTTTCCCAGGCGAACGGCAGCCTCGGCTTCACGGGACCGTCCGGGGCCGTCGCCCTCGACCGCCTCCGCCGGATCGAGGCGGAGGTCGCGGCGCCGCGCCAAGCGGATCCGGGCCAGGTGGATCCGGGCCGAGCGGACCCGGCCGAGATCCCGGCGAAGGCCGCCCCCGCCGCTTCGCCGGCCGCTGCGGCTGCCCCTTCGGCGGCCCCGGACCGGTCGTCTCCGGACGCGATCCTCGCGACCATCGAGCGGCTGGCCGACCTTCACGCGCGCGGCGTGCTCACCGACGCGGAGTTCGCGACCAAGAAGACGGAGCTGCTGGCCCGGCTGTGAGGGGCGCCCGGTCGCCGTACCCGCCGGCCCCGTCCCGAGGCGCGGAGGCCTCGCGGGATGCGGGCGCGGATCGGACCCTGCCGGGTCCGGACGGCCTCAGGCGATGCCGACGCGCAGCAGGTCGTGGACGTGCACGATGCCGACCGGCCGGCCGTCGGTGACGGCGAAGACCGCCGTGATCAGCCGGCGGTTCATCAGCTCCAGCGCGGCCTGGGCCAGCTTGTGCGGCTCCACGGTCACCGGGTCGCGGGTCATGACGGTCGAGACCGGCGTGTCGAGGAGCGCCGGACCCATGTGGCGGCGCAGATCGCCGTCCGTGACGATGCCGACGAGGCGGCCGGCCGCGTCCGTGACGCCGACGCAGCCGTAGCGTCGCGCCGCGATCTCGATCATTACCTCGGACATGAGGGCGGTCTCGTGCACCAGCGGCATGTCCTGGGGCCCGTGCATCACCTGCTGCACGGTCCTGAGGCGGGCCGCGAGGGTGCCGCCCGGATGCAGGGTGTGGAAGCGCGCCGAGGTGAAGCCGCGCCGCTCCAGGAGCGCCACCGCCAGGGCGTCGCCCAGCGCCAGCTGGATCAGGCTGGAGGAGGTCGGCGCGAGGTCGTGCGGGCAGGATTCCCGCACGCGGGGCAGTTCCAGCAGCACGTCGGCGGCCTTGCCCAGGGTGCTCTCGCCGTTGCGGGTGATCGCCACCAGAGGGATCGAGAACCGGCGGCTGAAGCCGACGAGGTCGGACAGTTCCGCGGTCTCCCCCGACCACGACAGCGCGATGATGACGTCGTCCCGGGCGATCATCCCGAGGTCGCCGTGGCTCGCCTCGGTCGGGTGGACGAAGAAGGCGTGCGTGCCGGTGGAGGCCAGCGTCGCGGCGATCTTGCGCCCGACATGCCCGCTCTTGCCGATGCCGCTGACGATGACGCGGCCCTTGCTCTGCAGGATGGTCTGCACCGCCTCCTCGAAGGCCGCGCCGAGCCGGCCCTGGAAGGCGGCGCTCGCCTCCTGCAGGGCCGCGATGCCGAGTTGGAGGCTGCGGATCCCGAGGTCGCGGGTGGTGGCGAGATGCGCCGACGGCGCGTCGTAGCGGTCGTCGCGCAGGGCGCTGGAGGCGGGAGCGTTCATCGTGTCCGTTCTTGACCCGTCGACCGGATCCGGCACCGGGGGCCGGAATCGGGGAGCGGCGCAGCGAGGCGTCTCCGGCGACGCTAGGCAGCCGTCGTGGTTGAAATGTGACGCGGGGACGACGCAGCGCCGCACGCCGGTTGAAGGCGCGGCCGCCGGGGTCCATGCTCCCGGCACGCCATCCCGCGCGCCGTCTCGCGCCGCGGGCCCCAGGAGGGCAAGAGCCCCATGACCATCCGTTTCCCCGACCCCGATCCCGCGATCCTCGCCCGCCGCGAGGCGATCCTGGCCGGCCTCGCGCCCCTGGTCGCGCCGGAGGCGCTGGTGGTCAGCGAGGACGAGCGCCGGGCCTTCGAGACCGACGGGCTCACCGCCTACCGGCAGATGCCGCTCGCCGTGGTGCTGCCCTCCACCACCGCGGAGGTCGCCGCCGTGATGGCCTACTGCCACGCCAACGGCGTGCGGGTCGTGCCCCGGGGCGCCGGCACCTCGCTCGCGGGCGGCGCCATCGCGCAGGCCGACGCGATCATCCTGGGCGTCGGCAAGATGACCCAGGTCCTCGACATGGACTTCGCCAACCGCACCGCCCGGGTGCAGAGCGGCATCACCAACCTGGCGATCTCCGGGGCGGTCAGCCACGAGGGCTTCTTCTACGCTCCCGACCCGTCGAGCCAGCTCGCCTGCACGATCGCCGGAAACATCGCGATGAATTCGGGCGGCGCGCACTGCCTGAAATACGGCGTGACCACCAACAACCTGCTGGGCGTCACCCTGGTGCTCAACGACGGCACCGTGGTGGAGATCGGCGGCCAGCACCTCGACAGCGGCGGCTACGACCTGCTCGGCCTCGTCTGCGGCTCGGAGGGGCAGCTCGGCATCGTCACCGAGGCGACCGTGCGGATCCTGCGCGCCGCCGAGGGCGCGCGCCCGGTGCTGGTCGGCTTCTCGAAGGTCGAGGATGCGGGCGACTGCGTCGCGGCGATCATCGCGGCCGGGATCATCCCGGTGGCGATCGAGTACATGGACCGCGAGGCGATCCTCATCACCGAGGACTTCGCCCAGGCCGGCTACCCGCGCGACGCCGAGGCGATGCTGATCATCGAGGTCGAGGGCTCGGACGCCGAGTGCGACGCGATGCTGGCGCGGATCGAGACGATCGCCCGGGATTTCCGCCCGACCAGCCTGCGCGTCTCGCGCTCGGAGGCGGAATCGGCCGCGATCTGGAAGGGCCGCAAGTCGGCCTTCGGGGCGACCGGCCGGATCTCCGACTACATCTGCATGGACGGGACGATCCCCACCGGCCAGCTCGGGCCGGTGCTGGAGCGGATCGGCGCCATCTGCGCCGAGAAGGGCCTGCGCGTCGCCAACGTGTTCCACGCGGGCGACGGCAACCTGCACCCGCTGATCTTGTTCGACATCAACACGCCCGGCGAATTGCAGAAGGCCGAGGCCGCGGGCGACGAGATCCTGAAGCTCTGCGTCGAGGTCGGCGGCTGCCTCACCGGCGAGCACGGGGTCGGCATCGAGAAGCGCGAGTTGATGCGCTTCCAGTACGACCAGGTCGATCTCGAGCAGCAGATGCGGGTCAAGGCGGTGTTCGATCCGGACTGGATGCTGAACCCCGCCAAGGTGTTCCCGCTGGACGGGCGCCTCGCGGCCTGAGCCGCGCCGCGCGCGGGGTCCGGCCGAGAGCTTGGCCGAGAGCCCGGCCAAGAGGTCTGGCGAACAAGTCCGGACCGGTGCGGGTGCGATCGTCTCCGATCGCCCGCCCCCGTCCGGGCCTCGCGGCCGCGCTCAGGCGGCCTCGACCTTGCGGCTCGCCCGGGTCTTGGTCGCGGCGGTCTTGCGGCGACCGGAGGCAGGGGCGGAGGCGGGGGCGGCAGCCTCCTCCTCGGCGGCGGCCTTGTCGGACGCCGGGGACCGGCCCGGCTGGCCGAGGCCGAGGCTCTTGGCGAGCGCCGAGCGCTGCGCCGAGTAGTTCGCCGAAGTGGTCGGGTAATCGGCTGGCAGGCCGTAGCGCTCGCGGTAGGTCTGCGGATCGAGACCGTGCTTGGTCAGGTGACGCTTCAGCGTCTTGTACGACTTCCCGTCGATGAAGCTGACCAGCCCGTCGGGGCGGATCGACTTGCGGATCTGGGCGGGCGTCGGCCGCTCGACGCTCTCGGTCGCCGGAGCGACGGGGCCGGCCCCGATCGTGTTCAGCGCCTCGTGGATGCTCGCGATCAGGGCCGGCAATTCGGCCGAGGGCAGCGAGTTGTTGGAAACGTAGGCCGCGACGACGTCCACGGTCCGCTCGATGAAATCCAATTGCGATGTCGGCGCAGCTTCTGACATTCTCTCGTTCCTCGGCACAAATGCCTGATGGGATCCCCACTTTTCGCGAGTTAAGTCAGCGTCCGAAAAATGCAAGCCGCGCCATACAATTATCTGTGATGAGACCGAAGTCTAACTCTGCATCACGCGGCGAGGCTTACAGGGTATGGTTGCATTGGCGCCACTTAATGGACACTTCTGAGAGGCTTTATCGGTGTCCGCCCGGCGAATGCTAGTCGCTTCCTCGAAGCGGGTTTTCGCAGCCGGCAGAGACCTTTACCCCCGGGTCAGGGGCCGGCTCTAGACGGTCGTATACGATTGCCGCCCGGTCGTGCGGGCACAATGCGCAATCTTCGTACAGTTGTGCGAGCGCGGGGCGAGGCCCTGCGTCATTTTCGCAACCCGCGCAGCCTCAGGCGAAAGTCTTGCGCGGATCGAAGGCGTCCCGCACGGCCTCGCCGGCGAAGACGAGCAGGCTCAACATCACGGCGATGACCAGGAAACCGGTCAATCCAAGCCACGGCGCGGTCAGATTGTCCTTGCCCTGCGCGAGAAGCTCTCCGAGGGACGGCGAGCCCGGCGGCAGGCCGAAGCCGAGGAAGTCGAGCGAGGTCAGGGTGGTGATCGAGCCGTTCAGGATGAACGGCAGGAAGGTCAGCGTCGCCACCATGGCGTTCGGCAGCAGGTGGACCGTCATGATCCGGATATTCGACAGCCCCAGCGCCCGGGCCGCCCGGACATACTCGAAGTTCCGCGCCCGCAGGAACTCGGCACGCACCACGCTCACCAGCGCGACCCAGGAGAACAGCAGCATGATCCCGAGCAGGACGAAGAAGCCCGGGGCGATGAAGGCCGAGATGATGATGATCAGGTAGAGGGTCGGGATGCCGCCCCAGACCTCGATGAAGCGCTGGAAGGCGAGATCGACCCAGCCGCCGAAATAGCCCTGCACGGCCCCCGCGATGACCCCGATCACCGACGAGACCGCGGCCAGGATCAGACCGAACAGGACCGAGATGCGGAAGCCGTAGATCACCCGCGCCAGCACGTCCCGCGTGGTGTTGTCGGTGCCGAGCCAGTGCCAGGGAATGTCCGCGCAGGTCGAGCCGCCGAGCTTCTCGGCGACGGGCTTGCACTGCGCGTCCGTGAGCATCCAGGTCGGCGGCGACGGCGACGGCGTCGGCAGGTCCTCGTTGATCGTGTCGTACGCGTACGGGATCGGCGACCAAAGCGCCCAGCCGTTCGCCGCGATCTCCCGGCGGATCTCGGGGGAGCGGTAGTCGGTCGTGGCGAGGAAGCCGCCGAACTTCTCCTCCGGATAGTCGACCAGGACCGGGACCAGCCACTCGCCCTTGTAGGACATCACGATCGGGCGGTCGTTGGCGATGAACTCCGCGAACAGGCTGAGCACGAACAGGACCGTGAAGATCACGAACGATCCGTAGCCGAGCCGGTTGCGGCGGAAATTGTCGAGGCGGCGCCGGTTGAGCGGCGACAGCCGGGCGCGCCGGCCGGCGGCCCCGGGCAGGACCGGCGGCGGCGCGCCCTCGTCCGGCCGCAGGACCAGCGGCTGGGCACCGGGCATCGGCGGGGGCACGACCTCGCTGTCGCCGGGACGCGTGACCTCGTTCATCCGTGCTGCCTCTCGAGCCGCATCGCGCGCGCGTCGGCCGCCCCGATATCCGGGCGGCCCCGCGACCGGTCGGCCGCGGGACGGAGGCCGGGAACGCTCAGCCGTCGAGCCGGGTCGCGGTGCCGTCGATCTCGGTGGGACGCAGATTGCCGCTGCGCTCCAGCCAGCGGCGCAGTAGCCGGACGTTGCGGCGATTGGCCTTGAAGGCGGCGTCGAACAAGTCGCCCGCCACCGGCACGGCGCCGATCAGCCCGTCGAAGGCCACGTTCAGGCCCATCCGGGCCACCAGCCAGCGCGGCGCCCCGAGGCGCTTCGCCTCGTAGACGATGAAGGACGAGATCACCATGCCGGCCAAGTCGCCGATCACCGGCACGAGGCCGATCAGCGCGTCGAACCCGACCCGCCGGTTGATGCCCGGGATGACGAAGGCGGTGTCCATCAGGTGGGCCAGCGTCTCCAGCCGGGCGAGGCTCGCCTCCCGTCCGAGATCCGCCGACAGGTAGGGGGGCCGGGGGCCGGCGCGGGTCTCGCCCCCGGGGAAGGTCTCGGCACGGGCGAAACGCCCGGCCTGGGCAGCCTGGGTGAAGTCCATGGTCGGGATCCGTCGGGAAGCCATCGTCCCCAACGATGTGGCCCCCCACCGGGATCCCCGCAAGGACGGCGCCCGCTCGGCGCGTGCGGTCCGCCGTGATGCCCGTCCTGCTGCCCGTCATACCGTCCCTCGAGCCGACCCTCATGCCCCGGCCCCCGGGAGCCCGCGCATGCGGTCGAGCGCCGCATCCAGGGTCGCGTCGTCCTTGGCGAAGCAGAGCCGGACGAGGCCGCGCACGGAGGCGTCCGGGTAGAAGGCGCTCACGGGGATCGCCGCGACGCCGTGACGGGTGACCAGGGCCTCGCAGAAGGCCACGTCGTCGGCGTGGCCGCGGGCGGTGATGTCGATGTTGAGGAACCACGTGGCCCGGGCCGGCAGTACGGTGAAGCCGAGGCCGCGCAGGCCGTCCGCGAGCCTGTCGCGGGACCGGGCGTAGCCGGCCCGCATCGCCTCGAACCACGGGGCCGGCTTGCCCAGCCCGTAGGCCACCGCCTCCTGGAGGTTCGGGGGCGTCGTGAAGGTCAGGAACTGGTG
This sequence comes from Methylobacterium oryzae, assembly GCF_021398735.1. Taxonomy (NCBI): domain Bacteria; kingdom Pseudomonadati; phylum Pseudomonadota; class Alphaproteobacteria; order Hyphomicrobiales; family Methylobacteriaceae; genus Methylobacterium; species Methylobacterium oryzae. The sequence continues at coordinate 393,951 of NZ_CP090349.1, read as the reverse complement.
CGCCTTGGCGAGCCCGCGCATCAGCCGGGCATCGGCCATCACGAAGCCGACCTTCCAGCCGGTGAGGGAGAAGATCTTTCCGGCCGAGCCGATCTTGACGGTCCGCTCCCGCATCCCGGGCAGCGCCATCAGCGGCCGGTGGCGCGCGCCGTCGAACACCACGTGCTCCCAGACCTCGTCGCAGAGGGCGGTCACGTCGAAGCGCTGGCAGTAGCGGGCGAGCAGGTCGAGGTCCTCGGGCGCGAACAGGGTGGCGCTCGGGTTGAGGGGGTTGTTCAGCACCACGACCCGGGTCCGCGCCCCGAAAGCCTCCGCGAGCGCGGCCTCGTCGAGGCGGAAGTCCGGGGGCCGGAGCGCCACGACCCGCGGCACGCCGCCCGCCCGCCGGACCAGGGGCAGGTAGGCGTCGTACATGGGCGCGAACAGCACGACCTCGTCGCCGGGCTCGATCAGCGCCAGGAGCGCGCCGGCCAGGGCCTCGGTCGCCCCGGAGGTGACCATCACCTCGGTCTCCGGGTCGAGGACGAGGCCCTGGTGCTGCGCGTAATGGGCGGCGACCGCCTCGCGCAGGGCCGGCAGGCCCATCATCGGCGGGTACTGGTTCCAGCCGTCCAGGAGCGCCCGCGCGCCCCGCTCGCGGACATCCGCCGGCCCGGCGTCGTCCGGGAATCCCTGGCCGAGATTGATCGCACCGTGGACCCGCGCGAGACGCGACATGGTCTCGAACACGGTCGTGGGCAGCGCGTCGAAGACGGGGTTGATGACGGCGGACCTCATGCGGCGCGGCACGGGGTACGGCACGCGGCGCCGGGCATCGAGAGAGTCGGCATGGCGGGTCTCGGCATCGCCGGCCTGTAACATGGCCGTCGCGCGTTGCGGAATGTGCGCGGTCGCACAGACCCGGTCTCCGGCGCGCCGGGGCCGGCTGACGAATGTTGACATTCATCACCCGTCTCTTAGGTTCGGATCACGGCCGGAGCGGCGCACACGCCGACGGAGCTTCGCCCCCTCGCTCCGTCAGCGGGGCGCCGCTCCGGTCCCCAGAAGGGTCATCGACTTGCGGGTCGGTGGCCCTTTCGGCATGTCCGGACGCGGCCGCACCCGCTCACGCCCCGCTCGCTGGGTCGGCCACCGGATACGACGATGCGGCCCTCCTCACGCGCGTTCCTCGGCTGCCTGGTGCTGGCGCTGCTGATCGGCGGCCTCGGACTCGGCCTGCGCCGCGCCGTGGCCGTCACCCCGGTCGATCCCGCGTTCCGGGCGGTGCTGCGCGCTTATGCGGTACCGGACGCGTCCGGCGGGCCCCAGCAACACGAGTGAAACGTCGCCGCCCTAGTGACGGCGCATTGGCCGGGCACCGGTGGAGGGCGCCGCGAGGTGCGCGAGCGGCGCGGCCGCGGGTGTCCATGACGCCGCGGTAAGGAGCCGTTCGGGGCCCGGACAGCTTTATGGGCTTACGCTCCCGTACACGGGATCGGAGCCGTCGGGTCCCGCGGGACCGGGCGGCTTCAGGACGGGCTTCCGGGACGCGGCGTTCCGGGGGCGGCATGGGGGCTTGGACAGCGAGGGATAGGGTGCCGCCGGTCGCGCAGACGACCGTCCTGTGCTCTAGTCAGGCATGAACGAGAGTTCACCGATCCGGACCGACACGGCCCGCGCCTACCAGCCCGGCGAGGCGCCCGCGCGCGAGGTCCGGACGCGGCGCTTCCGCCCGATCCGCTGGCTCGTGTTCCTGGTGCTGCTCGCCGGCGCCGGGGCGATCGGCCACCGCTGGTACGAGGCCCGCACCGGCAAGGGTGCCGAGCCGGCGACGGCGCATCACACCGGCGGCCACGGCGGCCGGCGCGGCGGGGCCGACATGCCGCAGGCGGTGGGCATCGCCAGCGCCACGACCGGCGACATGCCGGTGGTGCTGCAGGGCCTCGGTACCGTGACGCCGCTCGCCACCGTGACGGTGAAGTCGCAGATCAGCGGCTACCTCACGCAGGTGCAGTTCCGGGAGGGCCAGAACGTGAAGGCGGGCGACGAGCTCGCCCGGATCGATTCCCGCCCCTACGAGGCGCTGCTCGCGCAGTACCAGGGCCAGCTCGCCCGCGACCAGGCGCTGCTCCAGAACTCGAAGCTCGACCTGCAGCGCTACCAGACGCTGAACCGGCAGGACTCGATCTCGAAGCAGAACGTCGACACGCAGGCCGCCCTGGTGAAGCAGAACGAGGGCACGGTCGCGGCCGACCAGGCGCTCGTCGACCAGCAGAAGCTCAACATCGCCTACACGCACATCGTCTCGCCGGTGGACGGCCGCGTCGGCCTGCGCCAAGTCGACCAGGGCAACTACATCTCGGCCGCCTCCACGGCGATCGTGGTGGTGACCCAGCTCCACCCGATCTCGGTGGTGTTCACCCTGCCGGAAGACGACGTGTCGCGGGTGATGCGGCAGGTGCGGGCGGGCGCGAAGCTCACCGTGCGGGCCTACGACCGCGGCGACGCCCACGAGATCGCCACCGGCCGCCTCGACACGGTCGACAACCAGATCGACACGACCACCGGCACGGTGAAGCTGCGCGCGCTGTTCGACAATTCCGACGAGGAGCTGTTCCCGAACCAGTTCGTCAACGCCAAGCTGACCGTCGACACGGTGCGGGGCGCGACGCTGGTGCCGAATTCCAGCCTGCTCCAGGGCACGCCCGGCACCTACGTCTACCTGATGGACGGGGACAGCAAGGTCACGGTCCGGCCGATCAAGACCGGCGAGACTGACGGGACCCACACGGTGGTGGTCTCCGGGCTGAACCCGGGTGACCGCGTCGTCACGGACGGCACCGACCGGCTGAAGGACGGCGCGCCGGTGCGCATCACCGAGGGCGCGCCGGCGGTCGCCGGCGACGGCAAGGCCGCGGCGGCGAAGCCGGACGGCAAGGCTGACGGCAAGGGGGAGGTGAAGCCCGCCGCGCCGGCCGACGCGGCGGCGGATTCCCAAGGGACAGCGGAGGGCGGTCGTCGGCACCGGCGCCGTCAGGCGCAGTGAGGACGGCTCTGGCGCGACGCTCCCTCTCCCCCCTCCGCGGGGGAAGGGATAACGGGAGCGCGTCATGAACCCGTCCCGCCTGTTCATCCTGCGACCGGTGGCCACGACGCTGCTGATGCTGGCGATCCTGATCGTCGGCGGCGTGTCGTACCTGAACCTGCCCGTCTCGGCGCTGCCGGCGGTCGATTACCCGACGATCCAGGTCCAGACCTTCTATCCCGGCGCCAGCCCCGAGGTGATGACCTCCTCGGTGACGGCGCCGCTGGAGCGGCAGTTCGGCCAGCTCGCCAACCTCAACCAGATGACCTCGCAATCCTCCGCGGGCGCCTCGGTCATCACCCTGCAGTTCAGCCTGGACCTGCCGCTGGACATCGCCGAGCAGCAGGTCCAGGCGGCGATCAACGCCGCCGGCAACCTCCTGCCCTCCGACCTGCCGGCGCCGCCGATCTACGCGAAGGTCAACCCGGCCGACGCGCCGGTCCTGACGCTGGCGCTCACCTCCAAGACCCTGCCGCTCACCCAGGTGCGCGACCTCGCCGAGTCGCGCCTCGCGCAGAAGATCAGCCAGGTGGCGGGCGTCGGCCTCGTGAGCATCTCGGGCGGCCAGCGCCCGGCCGTGCGGGTCCGGTTCAACGCGCGGGCGCTCGCCGCCTACGGGCTCAACATCGACGACCTGCGCACCACCATCACCAACCTCAACGTCAACACGCCGAAGGGCACGATCGACGGGCCGAAGCAGTCCTACGCGATCAACGCCAACGACCAGATCCGCGACCCGAAGGCCTACGACGCGGCGATCATCGCCTACCGCAACGGCGCCCCGGTGATGCTCTCGGAGGTGGCCGACGTGGTCGAGGGGCCGGAGAACACCAAGCTCGGCGCCTGGGCGGACGCGACGCCGGCGGTGATCCTGAACATCCAGCGCCAGCCCGGCGCCAACGTCATCGCGACCGTCGACAAGATCAAGTCGCTGCTGCCGCAGCTCCAGGCGAGCCTGCCGGCCGCCGTCGTGGTGGCGCCGCTCACCGACCGGACCACCACGATCCGCGCCTCCGTGGAGGACGTGCAGTTCGAGCTCGGCCTCGCCATCGCGCTCGTGGTGCTGGTGATCTTCCTGTTCCTGCGCAGCCTGTCGGCGACCCTGATCCCGAGCCTGTCGGTGCCGCTGTCGCTGGTCGGCGCCCTGTCGGTCATGGACCTGTACGGCTTCTCCCTCGACAACCTGTCGCTGATGGCGCTCACCATCGCCACCGGCTTCGTGGTCGACGACGCCATCGTGGTGATCGAGAACATCGCCCGGCACGTGGAGGCCCGGGACTCGCCCCTGGAGGCGGCGCTCAAGGGCTCCCGCGAGATCGGATTCACCATCATCTCGCTGACCGTCTCGCTGATCGCCGTGCTGATCCCGCTCCTGTTCATGGGCGACGTGGTCGGGCGGCTGTTCCACGAATTCGCCATCACGCTGGCGGCCACGATCATCATCTCGGCGGTGGTCTCGCTGACGCTGGTGCCGATGCTGTGCGCGCGGCTCCTGAAGCACGTCCCGGAAGCCGGCCACCGCCGCCGGGAGGGCGTCCTCTCCCGCCTGGGCCGGCGCGCCATCGACGGCACGATCGAGTCCTACGGCCGCTCCCTGCGGGTCGTCCTCAACCACCAGGGCCTGACCCTGCTGGTGGCGCTCGGCACGCTCGGGCTCACGATCTACCTGTTCGCGGTGATCCCGAAGGGCTTCTTCCCCGTGCAGGACACGGGCGTGATCCAGGGCATCACCCAGGCCGACCAGTCGGTCTCCTACGCCGCCATGGCCGAGCGCCAGCAGCGGATGGCCGAGATCGTCCTCAAGGACCCGGACGTGGCCAGCCTGTCGTCGTTCATCGGGGTCGACGGCCAGAACGTCACGCTCAATTCCGGCCGGATGCTGATCAACCTGAAGCCCCGGGACGCGCGCACCGCGACGGCCAGCGCGATCATCCGGCGGATCTCGGCGGCGGCGGCCAACCAGCCCGGCATGCGGCTCTACATGCAGCCGGTCCAGGACCTGACGATCGACACCGCGGTCTCGGCGACCCAGTACCAGGTGATCCTGGAGAGCCCGAACATCGACGATTTCGAGACCTGGGTGCCGCGCTTCACCGAGGCGCTGGCGAAGTCGCCCGTGGTCACCGACGTGGCGAGCGACCACCAGGGCCAGGGGCTCGCCGCCTACGTGACCATCGACCGGCCGACCGCCGGCCGCTACGGCATCACCCCGGCGACGATCGACAACGCCCTCTACGACGCCTTCGGCCAGCGGATCATCTCGACGATCTTCACCCAGTCCAACCAGTACCGGGTGATCCTGGAGGCCGACCCGAAGCTGCACACGACGCTCCGCAGCCTCGACGCGATCTACCTGCCCTCCTCCACGGCGACCAACGGGCAGGTGCCGCTCTCGGCGGTCGCGCGGATCAGCGAGCGGCGGGCGCCGCTGCTGATCTCCCATCTCGGCCAGTTCCCGGCCACCACCGTGTCGTTCAACCTCGCCCCCGGCGCGGCGCTGGGGCAGGCGGTCGAGGCGATCGACAAGGTCAAGGCCGAGATCGGCCTGCCGCCCTCGTTCCGGGTGGTGCCGCAGGGCTCGGTCTTCGCCTTCCAGTCGGCGCTCGGCAACGAGCTGTTCCTGGTCCTGGCGGCGATCGTGACCGTCTACATCGTGCTGGGCGTGCTCTACGAGAGCTTCATCCACCCGATCACGATCCTCTCGACCCTGCCGTCGGCGGGGATCGGGGCGCTGCTCGGCCTGATGCTGTTCGGCCTGTCGCTCGACATCATCGCGGTGATCGGCATCGTGCTGCTGATCGGCATCGTGAAGAAGAACGCCATCATGATGATCGACTTCGCGCTCCAGGCGGAGCGCGAGGACGGGCTCGAGCCCCGCGAGGCGATCTTCCAGGCCTGCCTGCTGCGCTTCCGGCCGATCCTGATGACGACGCTGGCGGCGCTCTTCGCGGCGGTGCCGCTGATCCTCGGCACCGGCGTCGGCTCCGAGCTGCGCCAGCCGCTCGGCATCTGCATCGCGGGCGGCCTGATCGTCAGCCAGGTGCTGACGCTGTTCACCACGCCGGTGATCTACCTGGCCTTCGACCGGCTGGAGCGGCGGATCTCGGGGCGGCGGGGGCCGGATCTCGCGCCCGGCGAGGCGCTGCCGTGAACATCTCCGAGCCGTTCATCCGGCGGCCGGTGGCGACCACGCTGCTCACGATCGGCGTGCTGCTCGCCGGGCTGTTCGCCTTCCTGAAGCTGCCGGTGGCGCCGCTGCCGCAGATCGACTTCCCGGTGATCCTCGTCCAGGCCCAGATGGCCGGCGCCTCGCCCGACACCATGGCCACCACCGTGGCGGCGCCCCTGGAGCGGCGGCTCGGCGCCATCGCGGACGTCAACGAGATGACGTCCACGAACTCCCTCGGCTCGACCCGGATCGTGCTGCTGTTCGGCCTCAACCGCGACATCGACGGCGCGGCCCGCGACGTCCAGGCCGCCATCAACGCGGCGCGCGCCGACCTGCCCGCGTCGCTCCGGCAGAACCCGACCTACCGGAAGTTCAACCCCGCCGACACGCCGATCATCATCCTCGGCATGACCTCGGAGACGCTGACCCGCGGCCAGGTCTACGATTCCGCCGCCACCGTGGTGCAGCAGAAGCTGTCGCAGCTGCCGGGCGTCGGCAACGTCGATATCGGCGGCTCGTCCCTGCCGGCCGTGCGGGTCGAGCTCGATCCCACGGCCCTGTTCAACTACGGCATCGGCCTCGAGGGCATCCGGGCCGCGCTCGCCTCCGCGAACGCGAACTCGCCCAAGGGCGAGATCGACGCGGGCGACCGCCGCTACCAGCTCTACGCCAACGATCAGGGCCGCAAGGCCGCCGATTACCGCGACATCATCGTGGCCTACCGCAACGGCGCCGCGGTGAAGCTCACCGATGTCGGGCAGGTGCTCGACGGGGTCGAGGACAAGCGCAACCTCGGCATCGTCAACGGCAAGCCGGGCGTGCTGCTGTTCGTCTACAAGCAGCCCGGCGCCAACGTGGTCGAGACCATCAACGCCGTGAAGGAGGCGCTGCCGCAGATCACCGCCTCCCTGCCCGGCGGCATCGACATCAAGCTCACCGGCGATCGCAGCGCCACGATCCGCGCCTCCCTCGCGGCCACCGAGGAGACGCTGCTGGTGGCGGTCGGCCTCGTCATCCTGGTGGTGTACGGCTTCCTGCGCTCCTGGCGGGCCACGCTGATCCCGGCGGTCGCCGTGCCGATCTCGATCGTCGGCACCTTCTCGGCGATGTATCTGCTCGGCTACTCGCTCAACATCCTGTCGCTGACCGCGCTGATCATCGGCACCGGCTTCGTGGTCGACGACGCCATCGTGGTGCTGGAGAACGTCCAGCGGCACATCGAGGAGGGCAAGCCCCGGCTCCAGGCGGCGCTGATCGGCGCGCGGGAGGTCGGGTTCACGGTGATCTCGATGAGCCTGTCACTCATCGCGGTGTTCCTGCCGATCCTGCTGATGGGCGGCCTCGTCGGCCGCATCTTCCAGGAATTCTCCGTCACCCTGTCGCTGTCGATCCTGATTTCCTTGGTGCTCTCGCTCACGACCACGCCGATGATGTGTGCCCGGCTGCTCCGGGCCGAGGGGCATGGCCCCAATGGCGAACCGCCGGCCGGCCGCCGGCCGAACCTGCTGATCCGGATTTTGGAGGGCGGCTTCGCCCGGCTGCTCGGGGCCTACGCGCGGACGCTGGAGGTGGCGCTCGCCCATCCGCGCCTCGTCCTGTTGAGCCTGCTCGCCACGGTCGGGCTCAACGTCTACCTCTACATCATCGTCCCGAAGGGCTTCTTCCCCGAGCAGGATACCGGGCAGATGATGGGCGGCATCCAGGCCGACCAGCGCATCTCGTTCCAGTCGATGGAGAAGAAGCTCACGCAGGCGACCGCGATCGTCGGGGCGGATCCGGCGGTCGAGAGCGTCGTCGGCTTCACGGGCGGCCGCGGCACCAACTCGGCCAACGTCTTCGTCGGCCTGAAGCCGCTCAACGAGCGGGCGCCGATCTCGGCCGTGATGGCGCGGCTGCGGCCGAAGCTCGCGCAGGTCGCGGGCGCGCGCCTCTACGTCTTCCCCCGCCAGGACCTGCAGATGGGCGGCCGCCAGAGCTTCGCCCAGTACCAGTACACCCTCCAGGGCGACACGGCCGAGGAGCTGTTCGCCGCCGCCCCGAAGCTGGTGGCGGCCCTGCAGAAGGACCCGACCTTCGCGGACGTGACCTCGGACCAGCAGGAGGGCGGGTTGGAGAGCCGGGTCGTGATCGACCGGGCGACCGCGTTCCGCTACGGCATCACGCCGAACAAGATCGACAACACCCTCTACGACGCCTTCGGCCAGCGCCAGGTCTCGACGATCTACAACCCGCTGAACCAGTACCACGTCGTGATGGAGATCGCGCCGCGCTACCTGGAAACGCCGGAGACGCTCAAGCAGATCTACGTCTCGACCTCGGGCGGCAACGCGCCGGGCTCGGCCACCACCAACGCGGTCGCCGGCACGGTGGCGGCGGGCGGGACCGTCAACACCAACGCGGCGACCGGCACCAGCAGCCCGGGCAGCGGGTCGTCGGCGAGCGCCGCGACCGGCGTCGCCACGGGCTCCGGCGCCGTCGGCGGCTCGGGCACCGCGGGCGCCGTCGCGGCGGCGGCCGCCGCCGCCTCCGCCAGCACGGCCGACACCGCCTCGAACGCCGCCGCCATCGCGTCCGACTCGGCCCGCAACGCCTCCGCCAACGCCATCGCGGCGAGCAAGGGCGGCGCCTCGTCGAGCGCGCCGGTCTCGGCCGCCAAGGAGACGATGGTGCCGCTCTCGGCCTTCGCGCGGATCGAGCCCGGCAGCGCCCCCGTGCAGGTGAGCCACCAGGGCCTGTTCGTGGCGACCACGATCTCGTTCAACCTCGCCCCGGGCAAGAGCCTGTCGGACGCCACCGACGCCATCGACCGGGCCATGGCCTCCCTGCAGCTGCCCGCCACGATCCACGGCGAGTATGCCGGCGCGGCCAAGAACTACGTCGCCTCCGCGTCGCGCCAGCCGCTGCTGATCCTGGCGGCGATCCTGGCGGTCTACGCGGTGCTGGGGATCCTCTACGAGAGCTTCGTGCACCCGCTGACGATCCTCTCGACCCTGCCCTCGGCCGGCGTCGGCGCGGTGCTGGCCCTGCTGGTGACGGGCACCGACTTCACCATCATCGCGCTGATCGCGGTGTTCCTGCTCATCGGCATCGTGAAGAAGAACGCGATCATGATGATCGACGTGGCGATCGACGCGGAGCGGACCCGGGCCGCGAATCCCGTGGACGCGATCCGCGAGGCCTGTCTCCTGCGCTTCCGGCCGATCATGATGACGACGCTGGCCGCCATGCTCGGCGCCGTGCCGCTGATCCTGGCCAACGGCGAGGGCGCGGAGCTGCGCCGCCCGCTGGGCATCGCCATCGTCGGCGGGCTGATTGTGAGCCAGATCCTGACCCTCTACACCACCCCTGTCGTCTACCTCACCCTCGATCGCCTCCGGCACAGGGTGCTCAACCGGCGCAGGCGCGGCGGGCGGAGCGGAGAAGCGGCGCTGCCGGCCGGAGAGTGATGGTTAAGGTTTCACGTGAAACAGCGGCGGCCGCGATCGCGCGCGGGGGTTCCTCCAACCCACCTCCTCATCCTGAGGTGCTGCGCAGCAGCCTCGAAGGAGGGCTCCAGCCAGGCGCGCGATTCCTGGAGGGCTCCTTCGAGGCCTCCGCTACGCTCCGGCACCTCAGGATGAGGTTCAGGGTGGGAGGTGCGCTTTTTACCCATCAACGGCTCCGCACCCTCGCATCCCTGCTCCTCGCCGCCCCGCTCCTCGCCGGCTGCGTGGTCGGCCCGGACTACACCCGACCCTCCGTGGAGACGCCGCTGGCCTACAAGCAGGGCGGTGTCCGGGAGGACAGCCCGGCCTACGTCGCGGCGCGGAAGAAGGGCTGGCGCGAGGCCCGGCCGAGCGACGCGGTCGAGCGCGGCGACTGGTGGCGGGTGTTCAAGGACCCGACCCTCGACCGGCTGATCCGCCTCGTCGACGTCGACAACCAGTCCCTCCGGCAGGCGGTGGCGAATTACCGGCAGGCGCGGGCGCTCGTCGCCTCCGCGCAGGCGGCCCTGTACCCGACGGTGATCGGCGCGCCGAGCATCACCCGGACCGGCAGCGGCACAGCCACGCGAACCAACGTGGCGCTGCTGGGCCAGGCGAGCTGGGAGCTCGACCTGTTCGGCGGCACGCGCCGCACCATCGAGAGCGAGGCGGCCCTGGCGCAGTCCGACGCCGCCACGATCGCGCTGACCCGCCTGAGCATCCAGGCGGAGATCGCGGCCGACTACCTGACGGTGCGCTACGCCGATTCCCTCCAGAAGGTGCTCGACGAGAACGTCGAGAACTTCAAGAGGACCCTGGCGATCACCGAGAACCAGTACGCCGCCGGGGTCGCGGCGCGCTCCGACGTGATCACCGCGCAGACCCAGGTCCAGACCATCCAGGCCCAGGCCATCGCGGTGCGCCTGACCCGGGTGCAGTTCGTCAACGCCATCGCCACCCTGATCGGGCGGCCGCCCTCCGAGGTGTCGATCCCGGTATCCGGCATCGGGCGCAGCCCGCCGGGCGTGCCGGTGGGCATCCCCGGCGACCTGCTGGAGCGGCGGCCCGACGTGGCCCAGGCCGAGCGCCTCGTCCAATCGCAGAGCGAGCGCATCGGCGTGGCGGTGGCGGCCTTCTTCCCGACCGTGACGATCTCGGCCCAGGGCGGCATCTCGGGGGCGACCCGCAACGGCCTGCTCTCAGCGGCCAACCAGGTCTGGTCGGTGGCGGCCTCCGGCAGCGAGGTGCTGTTCGACGGCGGCGCCCGCACCGCGGCGCTGCGCTCGGCCGAGGCCGGCTACGACGCGGCGGTGGCCAATTACCGGCAGGTGGTGCTGGCCGCCTTCGCGGAGGTCGAGAACCAGATGGCGGCTTTGCGCATCCTCGGCCAGCAGCAGGGGGCGCAGGACACCGCCGTGGACCTGTCGCGCAGGGCCGTGGAGATCACCCTCAACGAGTACCGGGCCGGCACCCAGAACTTCACCACGGTGGTGACCGCGCAGAACCTGCTCGTGAACAACGAGGTCAACGCCCTTCAGGTGCGACTGAACCGCTTCACTGCGGCGGTCACGCTGATCCGGGCGCTCGGCGGCGGCTGGGACGTGCGCGCCCTGCCGAGCGATTCCGAGCTGAAGGGCCCGAGCCTGCCGATCGACCGGGGCGGCCAGGCGGTCCGCCCCGACGAGTAGCGGCCGCCGGGCCGAGCGCCCGCGCGGGACCGTCAGGCCGCCGCCGCGTGCCCCCCGCAGAGCTGGACCTCGACGGTGACGTGGCTCAGGCCCTTCACCCCGGCGAGGCGCGCCTTGTAGTGGGCGGGCGGTTGCGGATCGTCGCTGACGAGGGCGATCACGGCGGCCCGGTGGCCCGGCCCGATCTGCCAGAGATGCAGGTCGCTGACCCGGTCGCCGCCGATCTCCAGGCGCTCCCGGATCTCCCGGGTGGCCGCCGGCGAGGACCGTGCGTCGAGGAGCACGAGGGCGGCCGTCCGCAGCAGGCTCCACGACCACGCCAGGATCACGGCGGTGCCGACGAGGCCCATGGCCGGGTCGAGCCAGGCGAGGCCGAGATAGCGCCCGCCGAGCAGCGCCACGATGGCCAGGACCGACGTCAGCGTGTCGGCCAGGACGTGGACGTAGGCGGCCCGGAAGTTCGTGTCGTGGCCGCCGTGGCCGCCATGCGCGTGGCCCGCGTGCGCGTGACCTCCGTGCGCGTGGCCTCCGTGATGGTGAGCGTGGTCGTCGTGGCCGTGGTCGTCGTGGTCGTCGTGCAGCAGCCAGACGCTCGCGAGGTTCACGGCGAGCCCCAGCACGGCGATCGGGATCGCCTGACCGAAGCCGATCGCCACCGGGTGCAGCAGCCGGTCGAGGCTCTCGGCGCCGATCAGCAGGGCGATCAGGCCGAGCAGCAGCGCGCTGGCGAAGGCCGCGAGGTCGCCGAACTTGCCGGTGCCGAAGCTGAAGCGGGGGTCGTCCGCGTGGCGCCGGGCGAAGTGGTAGGCGAGCGCCGCGACGCCCAGGGCCGCCGCGTGGGTCGACATGTGCCAGCCGTCGGCGACCAGCGCCATCGAGCCGAGCCACGTGCCGCCGGCGACCTCCGCCACCATCGTGACGGCCGTGAGCGCGACCACCGCCCAGGTCCGGCGGGCGTGCCGATCGTGCCGGTCGCCCAGGAAGACGTGGCTGTGGGCCCAGGGCTCGAGGGAATGGGTATGCATGCGGGGTTCCTTGATCCTAACCTCGGCGCAGCATAGCCCAGCGGGTACCGGAACGGGCCTCGCCGCGGCGGGTTGTCAGGCCGGTTTGGTGCAGTGCAGCCACACGGGAGTCAGGGATGGCCGAGCCGACGACAGCCCTCAAGGACACGGCAGCCTGCGGCACGCAGCCGGCGCCGCCCTGCACGCTGGTGATCTTCGGGGCTGGCGGCGACCTCACCAAGCGCCTGCTGATGCCCTCGCTCTACAACCTCGCCGGCGCCGGCCTGCTGTCCGAGGGCTTCTCGATCCTCGGCATCGATCACAATGACGGGACGGACGAATCGCTCCGCGAGAATCTCACCCAGACCCTGGAGGCGTTCAGCAAGGACCCGACCTCGGAGTTCCACGCCGACCACATCGACCCGAAGAGCTGGGGCTTCATCCGGGATCGGCTCCACTACCTCAAGGGCGATTTCGAGAAGCCCGAGACCTACGCGGCCGTGAAGCAGCGGGTCACCGGCAGCGCGGTGTTCTACTGCGCGGTGGCGGCGCGCTTCTTCGGGACGATCGTGGACGGGCTCGGCCAGGCCGGCCTGCTCAAGCAGGAGGGCGACACCTTCCGCCGCGTGGTCATCGAGAAGCCGTTCGGCTCCGATCTCGCCTCGGCCCGGGAGCTGAACGCCCGCATCCTGCGCCAGGGCGACGAGAGCCAGTTCTACCGGATCGACCACTTCCTGGGTAAGGAGACCGTTCAGTCGATCATGGCGTTCCGCTTCGCCAACGGCCTGCTGGAGCCGGTCTGGCGGCGGGAATACATCGACAGCATCCAGATCACGGCGGCCGAGACCGTGGGCGTCGAGGAGCGGGGCGGCTTCTACGAGCCGACCGGGGCGCTGCGCGACATGGTGCCGAACCACATGTTCCAGCTGCTCTGCATGGTCGCCATGGAGCCGCCGAACTCCTTCGACGCGGAGGCCGTGCGCACCGAGAAGGCCAAGCTCGCCGAGGCCGTGAAGCCGATCCCGCCCGAGGACGCGGTGCGCGGCCAGTACACGGCCGGCACCTCGGAGGGGCGCGACGTGCCCGCCTACCGGGACGAGCCGCACGTGGCGAAGGACTCGGTCACCGAGACCTACATCGCGTTGAAGCTCAGCATCGAGAACTGGCGCTGGGCCGGGGTGCCGTTCTACGTCCGCACCGGCAAGCGCATGACCGGGCGGCGCACCGAGATCGCCGTGCTGTTCAAGCCGGCGCCGTTCAAGATGTTCGAGGACACCCCCACGGCCGACCTCGCGCCCACCGTGATGCGGATCCAGATCGATCCCGATCACGGGGTCAGCACCGAGTTCAACGTCAAGGTGCCGGGGCCGCAGATGAAGATCGGCCGGGTGCGCTCCGGCTTCCGCTACAAGGACTTCTTCGCCGACCGGCCGAATGTCGGCTACGAGACGCTGCTCTACGATTGCATGACCGGCGACGCGACGCTGTTCCAGCGCGCCGACAACATCGAGGCCGGCTGGGCCGCGGTCGATCCCCTGCTCAAGGGCTGGCCGCAGGCGGAGGTGAACTTCTACCCCGCGGGCAGCGCCGGCCCGACGGAGGCCGACGCGCTGCTCGCCCGCGACGGCCGCCACTGGCTGGGTCTGGACGGCGAGACCGACTGAGCGGCCCGACGATTCGTTCGAACGCGAGGGTCGGCGGTTTCGCGCCTCCCCGTCCCGAAGCGGTGCGGCCGCCTGACGCCCCCTGCGCCCCAGCCGTCAGTGCGCGTGCAGCGAAGCGATCCAGGGCAGCGCCACGGCGACGAGCGTCGCGCCACCTTGGGTCACGTCGCTGCGCTCGCGGTGACGGGGTTCGGCCCTGTCAAACCGGTCGTGGCGGATGGATCGACCCGGTTGTCCAGCGGGTCGCCGGCTCATCCGCGTCTCAGCCCGCCCGGCCGTAATCGCGGGCGTCCCGCGCCTGGCGGTGAAAGGTGAGCCGGCGATCGAATTCCCGCGGGTCCTTCGGCTTCACCAGGGCGCCCGGGGGCACGTTCAGCCAATCGACCAGCCGGGTGAGCATGAAGCGGAGCGCGGCGCCCCGGCACAGGATCGGCAGGGCCGCGACCTCGGCGGCCTCCAGGGGCCGCACGGCCTCGTAGCCGGCGATCAGCGCGGCGGCCATGTCGCGGTGGAAGGTGCCGTCGGGGTCGAAGCACCACGCGTTCAGGCAGACCGCGAGGTCGTACGCGAAGGCGTCCGTGCAGGCGAAGTAGAAGTCGATCAAGCCCGACAGCGCGTCGCCGATGAAGAAGACGTTGTCGGTGAACAGGTCCGCGTGGATCACACCGCCCGGCAGGTCCCGGGGCCAATGCGCCTCCAGGACGGCGAGGTCCGACCGGGTGCGCGCCGCGAGGCCGGGCTCGACCGAATCGGCCTGGGCCTCGGCCTGCGCGAAGAGCGGGCGCCACGCGGACACCGAGAGATTGTTGTCCCGCACCATCGGGAAGTCCCGGCCGGCGGCGTGCAACTCCGCGAGGGCCCGGCCGAGTTCCCGGCAATGCTCGACGCCCGGCGCCTTGACCGAGACCCCCTCCAGGAAGCTCACGATGGCGGCGGGCCGGCCACAGAGCTGGCCGAGGGCTTGGCCAGCCCGGTCGCGCACGGGCTGCGGGCAGGCGAGGCCGCGGGCCGAGAGATGCTCCATCAGCCCGATGAAGAACGGCAGGTCCTGTTCCCGGACGCGCTTCTCGTAGAGCGTCAGGATGTAGGCGCCCTCGGTCGTGTGCAGGAAGAAGTTCGAGTTCTCGACGCCCTCCGCGATGCCTTTGAAGGAGAGCAGGCTGCCGATCGCGTAGGCGGACAGGAACTCGGCGAGCGCCGCGTCGGATACCTCGGTGTAGACGGCCACGTGTCTGCGCTCTGATGTCGAAAGTTCGATACGGCAAGGGGCGCCGAAGCGCCCCCGCATAAAGCCTGCCGCGCGCCCCGAGCCCGGGGCGTCGGCGCTGTCGGACCGGACCGCCTACTCGGCGGCCTCGCTGCGCAGCTCCCGCGGCAGCGGGAAGACCATGTCCTCGATCACGGTCGAGACCGTGTCGACCATCACGTCGTAGCGGGCCGCGAAGGCGTCGATGATCTCCTCGACCAGGACCTCGGGGGCCGAGGCGCCGGCCGTGAGGCCGAGCTTGCGGATGCCTTCGAAGGCCGGCCAGTCGATCTCCTCGGCGCGGAGCACGAGGCGGGTGATCGGGCAGCCGACGCGCTCGGCGACCTCGCGCAGGCGCTGCGAGTTCGACGAGTTCGACGAGCCGACCACGATCAGGGCGTCGACCAGCGGCGCCACCTGCTTCACCGCCTCCTGGCGGTTGGTGGTGGCGTAGCAGATGTCGTCCTTGTGCGGCCCGGTGATGTTCGGGAACTTCTTCTTCAGGGCCTCGACGATGTGCCGGGTGTCGTCGACCGACAGGGTCGTCTGGGTGACCCAGGCGAGGTTGTCGGGATTGTCCGGGGTCAGGGCCGCGATCTGCTCGAGATCCTCCACGAGGGTGATCGAGCCCTTGGGCAGCTGGCCCATCGTGCCCACCACCTCGGGATGGCCGGAATGGCCGACGAGCAGCACGTGGCGGCCGCGCTTGTGGTGGATCTCGGCCTCGCGGTGGACCTTGGTCACCAGCGGGCAGGTGGCGTCGATCGTCGTCAGCCCGCGCGAATCAGCGTTGGCCGGGACGGTCTTGGCCACCCCGTGGGCGGAGAAGATCACCGGGGCGCCGCCGTCCGGCACCTCGTCGAGTTCGCGGACGAACACGGCGCCCTTCCGCTTCAGGCTCTCCACGACGTACTTGTTGTGCACGATCTCGTGGCGGACGTAGACGGGCGGCCCGTAGATGGCGAGCGCCCGCTCCACGACGTCGATGGCCCGCACCACGCCGGCGCAGAAGCCGCGCGGGGCGCAGAGCAGGATCTCCAGCGGCGGCTTGCCGGCGGTGCCCGGGACGGGCTCGGGGGTCGCGATATCGGCGGTCATGCGGGGGATGTGGCGAGGGCGGGGCTGTCCTGTCAACAGGACTGGCCCAGGAACCGGGCGGGAAGAGGGAAGCGGAGCCGCTCCGTGGCCCCTCTGTAGCACGATTGCCGCGGGAATGGGACCCGCGCCGGCTTCCCTCAGAGCCGCCGGATCCCCGTCACGGCGCCGAAGCTGTGCGCCGCGATGCGGGCGACCGTCCCGGCGAGCGGCTCCGCGGCGACCGCCATGTGGTGGCCGTTGGCGTGGATCAGCGTCTCGGGATCGACCATCAGCCCGACATGGCCGCGCCAGAAGACGAAGTCGCCCCGGCGCAGGCCCGCGACCTCCGGGCGCGCGGGGTCGAACGTCAGCGCCTGCCCGAGGGTCCGCTCCTGCATGTCGGCGTCGCGCGGGCAGGGCAGCCCCGCCGCGTCGAGGCAGAGCTGCACGAGGCCGGAGCAGTCGAGCCCGAGGCTGGTGCGGCCGCCCCAGAGATAGGGGGTCCCGGCGAGCCGCGCGGCCGTCGCGGCGTAGTCCGGCTCGCGCGCGTCGACGGGCGCGCAGTGGCGGGCGAACACGTAGCCGCCCGGCGTCTCCAGGTAGGCGCCAGCCTCCCCCGTCGCGGCGAGGCGTGCGCCGAGGCTGAGATGGCCGAGGACCGGCCGCTTCAGGTCCGGCTCGGGATACAGGAAGGTGCGCAGGGCGGTGACGCGGTGCGTCGGCTCCGGATCGGCCGGACCGAGGCTTTCGGCCGGCAGGTAGCCGACGTAGCCGTCGCGGGCGAGCTGCACGAAGGCGAAGCCGTCCGCCGTGTCGTAGAGGTCGACCGCGTCGCCCAGCAGCGCCTCGGTGTCGAGCCCCGCGTCGGCGGCGGGCGCGCGGCGCAGCGGCGCCGACGGCGATGTCACCCGCCGCGGCGTGCCGGCAACGTAGCGCGCCGCCGCGACGCGGTCCCGCAAGCGGAGATCGGCGACGTGCGGCCGGGCCGGGGTCAGCCGGGGATCGAGGCTCTCGGTCATCCGCGAACCCTACCATGCCGGGCTGAAGCGCAGGTAAGCGCGGGCTCGCCGGACCGCGCCACTATGACGCACGGAGGCGCGTCTCCGGACCGGAGCAGCCGGCACTGGCCCGCGGGGTCGCCCGAAACTCCGGCAGATCGGGCACCGGATGCCCGAAGCGGCCCGAGCCTGCCCAAGCGCGCGGCAGCCGGCCTCACAGCCGCGCCACTGCGCGTCAGCTCCGCGTCTCCCCCGCGCTATCCGCCGGCGAGACATGTGCGGGAGGCGCCCATCACACGTTTTTGATGCACTGCACAACCTGTCCGGAAGGCGCTATGTCTGGTGCATGAAGACTGCGAGTCGCCCCGTGAAGAAGACGCAGAAGAGCTTCGCCGACCTGCCACCGATCCGCGTCCGCCGCGAGCCGCCCACCGTGAGCGAGGCGGTCGCCGCCGCGCAGGACCTCGCGGACGACGTGGAGCAGCAGGTCGAGATCGCCGCCGGCCTGATGGGCCTGCCGGCCGACGAGGTCCGCCCCCACGTCCTGGCGGCCAAGAAGGCCAAGCCGGAGCGCACCCCCGAGCGGATCCTGACCCAGGCGAGTCCGAGCCGGGCCCCGCGCACCGTGGTGGTGGAGCGCCGCACGCGCCCGACCGTGGTGATCGAGCGCCGCAGCCGGCCCCTCGACCCGCGTCGCTGACGGCCCGGGTCACCCGCCGGAGGGCGCGCCCTCGGGATCGCCGCCCCGCCCGCGCGCCGCGCTCAGTCGGCGGTCTGCACCGACCACGTGGCGTGGCGGATGCCGGGCATGCGGGCCAGCTCGTTGGTCACGGCGTCGAGTTCCTCCGCCTTGACGGCGCTGGCCGTGAGCGTCGCCACCACGTCGACCGCGCTCTCGCCGCGCTCCTCGATCTCGACGCTGCCGACCGGGTAGTTCGCCGCCTCCAGGCGCTCCACCAGCATGTCCTGGGCCGGCCCGGCCTCGCCGGGCGCCGTGGTGACCTGGACCTCGTAGGTCGCCTCGGTGGCGGATTCGCGGATCGGCGCGCGGTTGATGGCGTTCACCAGCGGCCGGAGCGCGGTGTTGCAGGCGAGCACCGTCACCATCACGAACACCGCCTCCAGGGGCAGGTCGGCGCCGCAGAAGGCCCCGACCGCGGCCGAGCACCACAGGGTCGCGGCCGTGTTGAGGCCGCGGACGTTCATCCCCTCCTTCATGATCACGCCGGCGCCGAGGAAGCCGATGCCGGAGATCACGTAGGCCACGGTCCGGACGCCCCCGTCCGGACCGGTCAGGCGCATGCCGAGATCCACGAAGGCGCTCGCCCCGACCGCGACCAGCACCGCCGTGCGCAGGCCCGCGGTGCGCTGCCGGTACTGCCGCTCGGCCCCGATGATCGTGCCGAGCACGAAGGCCACGAGCAGGCCGATCGCGGATTTCAGTTCTTCGGGGAGGGCGGCGTAGCTGGTCATCCGGCGTCTCATGGGAGCGGAGAGGTGACGGAACCGTGACACCATGGCCCGGGCGGGATCGGAAAGCGTGTCCGAAGCGGGATTGACGGCCGCACCGGGCAGCGGGCACACCGGCAAGAGCCTGAGGATCCCTTAAGAATCCGGGACCCGGCCGAGGAGACGTGCAGGATGCAGCACACGGCCCAGGACAAGGACCGGAACATGGCCCGGGACATGGCCCGACGGGCGGATCCGCTCCGCGCCGGATCGTTCTCCGCATGAGCGGCGCCACGAGCGGCGCCCTCGCCGAACGCAGGCCCGACACTGCACCCGACAAAGGGTCCAGCAGCACGCCCGACGCCGCCCTGCACGGCCGCGTCATGGCGCTGCGCGAGGGGCTGGAGCGCGGCCTGATCGGCAGCGCCGGCCTCGTGGAGCGCCTGCTGATCGGGCTCCTGACCGGCGGGCACCTGCTGATCGAGGGCGCGCCGGGGCTCGCCAAGACCCGCGCGGTCAAGCGCCTCGCCGACGGCCTCGACGGCTCCTTCGCGCGCATCCAGTGCACGCCGGACCTGATGCCGGCCGACCTCACCGGCACCAACGTCTGGCGCCAGGATAGCGGCACCTTCGAGTTCCTGCCCGGGCCGCTGTTCCACGCCCTCGTGCTGGTGGACGAGGTCAACCGCGCCCCTCCGAAGGTGCAGTCGGCGCTCCTCGAATCCATGGCCGAAGGGCAGGTGACGGTCTCGGGGACGACGCACCGCCTGTCCGACCCGTTCATGGTCGTGGCGACCCAGAACCCGATCGAGCATGCCGGCACCTTCCCGCTGCCGGAGGCGCAGCTCGACCGCTTCCTCCTCCACGTCGTGGTCGACATGCCCGACGAGACCACCGAGCGGGCGATCCTCGACCTCGTGGAGGGCGAGATCACCCACCACGTCGATGCGATGACCGTGCGGCTGTCGCTGGCGGACGTGCGCGCCGCCCGGGAGGCGGCGCTCGCCACCTACGTGTCGCCGGCCCTCAAGGACTACCTCGTCCGGCTGGTGGCGGCGACCCGCACTGACGCGGCCGCCCCGGACCTGCGCGCCATGATCGAGCACCCGGCCTCCCCCCGCGGCACCCTGGCGCTGATGATGGCCGGCAAGGCCCGGGCCTGGCTGCGGGGGCGCGACCACGTCACGCCCGAGGACGTCGCGGAGCTGGCCCGCGACGCCCTCTCCCACCGGATCGGCCTGACCTGGCGGGCGGCCGCCGAGGGCCGGACGGCGCGCGGCCTCGTCGGCGAGCTGGTGCAGCGGGTGCGGGCGCTCTGACGGTGTTCGGGTTCGGGCAGGCGCGGCGCAGATCCCCTCCCCCCGCCGCGGGGGCGGTCGGCCCGACCGCCGGGGGCCCCTTCCCCGCCCGGGAGGCGGGGCGAGACCGCGCCGAGCACGGCATCCACCTCTCGGGCGAGGCCCTGATGGGCCTGCGCCATCTCGCCCGGCGGGGCTCCGCGCCCGCCACCCGGACGCTGGCGGGCCTGCCGGGCGGCATCGTCACCCGGCGCCGCGGGCGCGGGTCGGAGCCGGAGGACGTCCGCCTCTGGTCCGAGGGCGACGACCGCCGCTTCATCGACCGCAACGCCACGGCCCGCACCGGGCAGCTGCACGTCCGCACCCACCACGACGAGCGCGACCGCGCCGTGGTGCTGCTCGCCGATTTCCGGCCCGCGATGCTGTTCGGCACCCGCCGGGCCCTGCGCTCGGTGGCGGCCGCCGAGGCCCTGGCGCTGCTCGGCTGGCGGGTCGCCGCCGACGGCGGCCGGGTCGGCCTCGCGGTCGCCGCGGCCGGCGCGCCGACCGTGCTGCGGCCGGCGGGCGGCGAGCGCGCCATGATCGCGGTCACCGGCGCCCTCGCCCAGGCCCATGCCGACGCGCTGGCGGCCGGGTCCGGCGCGCCGACCCGCGCGGAGCCGCCGCTGGAGGCGACACTCGCCCTCGCCCGCAGCCTGCTGCCGGCCGGCGGCCACCTCGTCATCGCCAGCGCCCTGGACGATCCCGGCCCGGGCTTCGACGAGCTCCTGACCCTGCTCGCCGAGCGGATCGCCATCCGGCTGATCCTGGTGAGCGACGCCTTCGAGCGCGCCCGGCCGCCGGGCTACTACCCCTTCGCCCTCGCGGACGGCCGCCGCGGGACCGCGCTGCCGACCGTTTCACCGACCGTGCCGACGACCGCGGCTGGAGCTGCGGGGGAGACCGCCGAGGCCCGGCTCGCCGACTACGCCCGCCGGGGCATCGCGGGCGTGCGCCTCGACGTCGAGACCGGCCCGGAGGCCTACGCGCCGCTCATGGAGCGCCTCGATGCGGTGCTGTGAGGCCGAACCCGGCGACCCGACCCGCGGCGCGCCCCGATGAACCCCGTCGCGCCCGCCGAGATCCCCCTGTCCCTCGACCAGCTCCGGGGCCTGCACCTGCCCGGAGGCGCCGTCGGCGCCGTGCAGGGCGAGGTCGTGGCCGCTGCCGCCCTGGGCTTCCTCGCCGCCCTGCTGGTCGGGCTCGTGCGCTACGCGCGCGGCCGGGCGCGGGCCACCCTGCGCCGGGCGGCGCTCGCCGAGCTCGCCCGGAGCCGTGGCCTCGACCCGGAGGCGCGCCTCGTCGCCCAGGCCCGGCTGCTGCGCAGACTCGACCGGTCTCTCGACCGGTCCGGCGAGGCCGAGGCAGGGACCGGGACCCGGGCGACGGGCCCGGACTGGGCGGCCCGGCTGGACGGGCTGTTCCGGACCGACTTCTTCACCCGGGGCGCCGGCCGGGTGCTCGCCGACGGGCTGTACCGGCGACAGGATCCCGACCTCGAGGCCCTGGACGCCGAGCTCGCCCGCCTGATCGGGCGGCTGCGGGCATGAGCGGATTCCTGCCCGCGTGGCTCAGCGCGCTCCTGTCGGCCTTCGACCTCGCCGCGCCCTGGGCGCTGCTGGCGCTGCCCCTGCCGCTGCTGGCCGCGCGCCTGATCCCGGCGGAGCCGGAAGGCGGCAGCGGCGCCCTGCGCGTGCCCGCCACCCTGGTGGCCGGCGCGCGCGCCGGCGCCGACCGCGCGGCCCGGGGCCGGCGGCGGGCGCTGCTCACCTGGACGCTGTGGATCGCCCTGGTGGCGGCGCTGTCGGGCCCGCGCCTCGTCATGCCGGCGGCCGCGCTCCCGGCCTCGGGCCGCGAGATCATGATCGCCATGGACCTGTCGGGCTCGATGGAGCGGCGCGACTTCGCCCTCGACGGCGAGACCGTGAACCGGCTCACCGCGGTCAAGCGTGTCGGCACCGACTTCATCCGGCGCCGGGCCGGAGACCGGATCGGCCTCGTGATCTTCGCCGACCAGGCCTACGTGGCGGCGGCGCCGAGCTTCGACACCGCGGCGGTCGCCCGGGCGCTGGACGAGGCCACGATCGGCATCAGCGGCCGCTCCACCGGGATCGGCGACGGCCTCGGGCTCGCCCTGCGCCGGCTGGACCCGCGGGACGCCGGGGGCGACGCCGCCGGGGCCAGGCCGGGCGAGAAGGCCGCGAAGGCCGCGAAGGCCGCGAAGGCCGTGATCCTGCTGTCGGACGGCGCCAACAATGCCGGCCAGACCGCCCCCAAGGACGTGGCGGAGCTCGCCAAGGAACTCGGCATCAAGGTCTACACGATCGCCCTGGGGCCCCGCGACATGGCCGACGCCGACGGCGAGCAGGACGTGGTCGACACCGAGACCCTGCGCGACATGGCGCGGGCGAGCGGCGGCGAGGCCTTCCGGGTGCGCACCACCGAGGATCTGGTCCGGGTCGCCGACGCCATCGACCGGCTGGAGGGCGGCCGCGCCCTCGCCCCGCCCCTGCCGCTCCGCCGGGACCTCTGGCCCTGGCCGGCCGCCCTGGCTTTCCTCAGCGCCGCGCTCCTGCTGGCCAGCCGGAGGGGCGCGTGATGGTTCGATACCCCGCGCCCCCGACCCTCCCCCGCGTCCCGCGGTGCCGGGGCGCGGCGCCGGCCTCGGGGGCGGGAATGCGGGTCGGAGGGTCCGCCCGATGAGCGCCCTCGACGCCGTCGCCCTCCTGCGCCCCTGGTGGTTCCTGGCGATCCCGGTCGTGGTCCTGCTGGCCCTTCGCGCCGCGTGGCGCTCGGCGCCGCTGGGCGACTGGGCCCGGGCCGTCGACCCGGCGCTGATGGCCCATCTCGCCCGGGCCGGCGCGGTCCTCGGCGGCCGGCGGCAGGCGAACCTCGCCGCCGCGCTGGCGGCCGGGCTGATCGCCCTGGCGCTGACCGGCCCCGCGGTGGAGCGGGCGGACGGGCGGACCTTCCGCAACCTCGACGAGACCGTGCTCGTCGTCGACCTATCGCGGTCGGTCACCGAGGGCGGCAACCTCCAGGGCGTCCGGCAGGCCGCCGCCGCCGTGGCGGAGGCCGCCGGCACCCGGGCGGTCGCCCTCGTGGTCTACGCGGGCGACGCCTACCTCGCCGCCTCCCCGACCACGGACCGCGACAGCCTCGGCACCACCCTGTTCGCCCTCGACGCCGACACGGTGCCGGACCGCGGCTCGCACCCCGAGCGCGGGCTGGCGCTGGCCCGCCGCACCCTCGCGGAGGCCAACGTGGTGGCGGCCGACGTGGTGCTGATCAGCGACGGCGACGGCATCGGCGAGGCCGCCACCCGCGAGGCCCGCGCCATCGCCGAGCACGGCTGGCGGCTCCAGGCCCTCTACGTCCCGGCCGACAAGCCGCTGCCGCCCGGCGCGCCGAAGCCCGACCGGACCGCCCTCGACGCCCTCGCCCGGGCCGGCGGCGGCACGGCCGCCGACATCGCGACCCCGGGCCCGGTGCTCGACGCGGTCGGGGCCGGCCTCGCCCAGCACCTCGCGGCGGGCGGCTACGGCGTCCTGGCCTACGCGGATCTCGGGCGCTGGCTGCTGCTGCTGGCGGCGCTGCCGGCGCTGCTGCTGTTCCGCAGGAGCGCGTGATGCGGCTGACCCTTCCCGAGACCGGCCTCGCCGCCCCGCTCCGGGCCGGCCTGCCGCCACGCTGGCGGCGGCTCGCCCGGATCGCCGGCCTCGCCCTCGCCGGGATCGGCCTCCTGGCGCTGCTCGCGGTCTCGCAGCCCCGCACCGGCTTCGGGCGGCTGCTGATGGGTCTCAGCCTGCCGGGCCTCGCCGCGGACGTGTTCGTCGATCCGGCCTGGCGCGCCGCCGCGCTCTACGAGGCCGGCCGCTACGAGGAGGCGGTCGCGCTGTTCCGTGCCGGCGGGCGGCGGGCGAGCTACAATCTCGGCAACGCTCTGGCCAGGGCCGGCGACCTCGACGGGGCGCTCGCGGCCTACGACGAGGCCCTGCGCTTCAACCCCCGCGACGCCGACGCCCAGGCCAACCGCTCGCTGATCGCCCGGATGCGAGCCGAGGTGATCGACCGCGGGCCCGGCGGCGGCATCGCCAACGGCACCGCCCAGTACGGCGCCCGCTACAACAACACCGCCAACCAGGACCAGAACAACGACATCAACGCCGCCTCCAGCGGCGAGGGTCTCGCCGGCAACAAGGAATCGAACGCCAGCGCGTCGCTGCCCGGCAACAGCAAGGTCGCCCGCCGCGGCAAGGCCGAGCAGCAGTCGATCGACGCCGGCAAGGGCCAGGCCCGGGGCTCGGCCGGCGACGCCGCCGGCCGCGGCCGGACCGGCGGCGGCTCAGCCATGGTGGCCGAGGCGCCCGAGCGCGAGGTCCGCCGGGTGACCAAGAGCTTCGAGGCCCACGAGATCCGCCCGGACCGGCTCTGGCTCCAGACCCTGCCGGACGATCCCGGCCGCTATCTCAAGCTGCGCCTGCGCGCCGAGCAGACCCGCCGGCTCGAGGCCGGCACCGCGATCCCCGCCGGGAGCAACCCGTGGTAAGTGTTTTCGGCGTTTCCGAGCGGCGCGCCCTGACCCGCGCCCTGACCCGCGCCCTCATCCTCCTCGCGCCCTTCCTCGCCCCCCTGCCCGCCCGGGCCGAGATCGAGCCGGGCGACCTCACGCTGACGGTGACCGCGGAGCTCAACGGCAACAGCGCCCCCTTCCCCCGCGAGATGGTGCTGCTGAAGATCCACGGGGTCTACAAGCAGCCGATCCTGCTCGAGGAGGTGGTGCAGCCCTCCCTCGCCAACTTCTCGTGGACGCAGCTCGGCCGCGACCACTGGAGCCGGACCAAGCTCCCCGACGGCCAGAGCGCCATCGCGTTCGACCGCACCGTGGCGGTCTTCCCGCACCATGCCGGCCAGTTCACCATCGAGCCGTTCGTCCACAAGCTCACCGTCAACGATGTCGGCGAGCGGCGGGTCGTCGAGGTCCGCTCGAAGCCGATCCCCTTCCCGGTCGCA
The DNA here is from genome assembly GCF_021398735.1 of Methylobacterium oryzae. Lineage (NCBI taxonomy): Bacteria > Pseudomonadati > Pseudomonadota > Alphaproteobacteria > Hyphomicrobiales > Methylobacteriaceae > Methylobacterium > Methylobacterium oryzae. The sequence continues at coordinate 368,778 of NZ_CP090349.1, read as the reverse complement.
CCCTGGACCGAGCCCACCGGCGGCCCCGACGCCAAGGAGCCCTGGTGGCTGCCCGCCAAGGACGTGGCGATCACCGATTCCTGGAGCCCGGACCCGGAGACCATCAAGGTCGGCGAGACCACCCGCCGGATCGTCACCCTGGAGGCCCAGGGCATGGTCGCCGAAGGCCTGCCGCCCCGGCCGGTCATGCGCACCCGCGGCATCATCACCTTTGCGGGCCCCGTCACCCGCGAGACGCTGCTGACGCCCTCGGGGCCCGTGGCGCGGGCCACCTACCAGTGGGACGTGAAGCCCGGCGTGCCGGAGATCATCCCCCTCGACGCCATCGCGATCCCGTGGTTCGACACCAACACCCGCACGATGCGCGAGACCGAGATCCCGGCCCGGCAGATCGGCGGCGGCCTGCCCGACCGCGAGACCGAGCGGGCGCCCCCCGCGATCCCCTCGCCCCTCGTCGTCGCCGCCTCGGCGCTCGCCGCCTTCGGGCTGGGCCTCGCGCTGATCGGCTTCGGCCTCGGGCGGCCGCGCCTGCGCCTCTCCGGCGCGGCGCGGCGCTCCTTACGCGCGGCGGCCCGGGCCGGCGACCCGGCCGGGTTCCGCGCGGCCCTCGACGCGGCCCAGCGGGACGCCCCCGACCTCGCCCGGACCTGGCGGGCGCGGCCCGACCTCGCGGCCGCCTTCGCGGCCCTCGACCGGGCGGTCTTCGGCGCGGCGGGCGCGCCCGTCCCGGATCTCCGGGCCCTGGCCCAAGCCCTGTCGCGCGCCGCGCCTGGGGAAGCCGCGGCCCCCGCGGCGGACCGGCTCGCACCGCTCGACGGCCCGGTCCGCTGAGCGCGGCGCGGCGCGGCTCCGCATCTCGTGAAGGCGGGCGCGGGAACGCAAGCCGGGACCGGGATTTGGGCTGCCGCAACCGCCCGGCACCGGAGAGCCCCATGCCCGCGACCCCGCACCGATCCGCCCGCGCCGCCACGCGCCGCCCGACCATGGGCGCCCCGACCGTCGCCCTCGCCACCGCCCTCGTGATCCTCCTGGTCCTGCCGGCCGCGCTGCCGTCGGCGGCCCTCGCCCGGTCCTCCGGCACCGAGCGCGCGCTGAAGATGGTCGACACCGACCACGACGGCACGATCGACCTGGCCGAGGCCCAGGCCGCCGCCGGCAAGGTCTTCGACGCCGCCGAGACCGACAAGGACGGCACCGTCGACGCCAAGGAGCTGAAGGGCCGGCTCAGCAAGAAGGACCTGAAGGCCGCCGACACCGATTCCGACGGCACCCTCGACCGCAAGGAATACCTCGCCCTGGTCGAGCAGCGCTTCAAGGCGGCCGATCCCGACAACGACGGCACCCTCGACGCCAGGGAACTCAAGTTCCCGGCGGGGCGCAGCCTGCTGCAGCTCCTGAAGTAAGCTCGCCTCCCGGACCTGCCGCCGTTGCACAGTTCATGAGCAAGTATTATTCCTGTGCAACGGCTCACGTTCTGAGCAGGCATCAATATTTTGCACTATCTTGCGTCATCTGAATTGGCCTCGTAGGTTTCGGTTATCCGAGCGGTAAAGCATCGGGTGAACCACCAGGGAGGAGCGCGATGGCACGCGCCAACGAGGTCAAGGACAGGTTTCGCGCGCGGCTGCAGGCGGCCGACGAGCGCAGCAACGACTTCCGGCGGAAGCTGCTTGAGGACGGGTCCCGGGCGCTCCAGCCCGTCATGGGCGTGCTGAACCTGATGGCCGAGGTCCTCAACGAGGAGGACAACGTCCACGGCAGCATCACCGGCCTCGAGGCGAAGATCGATCAGGACAACTTCATCAGCCTGTGCGCGCAGCTGCGCGGCACCGAGTCCGAGCAGAAGATCAAGATCAAGTACGGTCCGGAACTCGGCGGCAGCAACTACATCTCGGTCTCGGGCCTGAACCAGCGCTACAACGAGCGCCTCGTGCCGGGGGCGGCGAGCTGCTCCATCGGCCGGACGGTCGGCAGCGACATCCAGCTCGACGAGCACCGGGGCGACGAGCTGGCCGAGGTGGTCCGCGAGGTCGTCGAGGACTTCTACGCGGCCCAGATCGAGCAGCGCAGCCACTTCGCCTCCGCGCGCTGACGCCAGCGGCGGCGCGAACCGATCCGCGCGCCGCCTGCATCCGCCGGCCCGCCCCCGTCCTCGGGGGGACGGCCGGACCCCGCCGAAGGGCTCGGCCCTTCGGAGGCCCCGCCTCAGTCGGCGATGAACTTCAGCCGGTGGTCGCGGTAGAGGTCGACGATCGCCGCGGCGGTCTCCTCGATGGACCGGCGGGTGACGTCGATCGTCGGCCAGCGGTTCTTGGTGAATAGCCGGCGGGACATGGTTATCTCGTCCGCCACTGCCGAGCGGTCGACGTAGAGGGACGATTCGTCGGCGTTGAGGCTCGACAGCCGGTTCTGCCGGATCTGCACGATGCGCTCCGGCGACGCGAACAGGCCGACCACGAGAGGCTTGCGGGCCCGCTCGATCGCCGGCGGCAGCGGCATGCCCGGCACCAGCGGCAGGTTGGTGGTCTTGAGGCCGCGATTGGCAAGGTAGATCGAGGTCGGCGTCTTCGATGTCCGGCTGACGCCGAGCAGGATCACGTCGGCCTCCTCCAGATTGTCCGGCAGGTTGCCGTCGTCGTGGGCCAGCGTGAAGTTCATCGCGTCGATGCGCTTGAAGTACTCGGCGTTCAGCATGTGCTGGGCGCCGGGCCGCGCCGTGGTCTCGGCGCCGAGATACGCGCGCAGCAGGTCGTGGACCGGCCGCAGCACCGACAGGCACGGCGAGCCGGTCTCCCGGGCGACCTCCTCCAGCCGCTCGCCGAGGTCGCCCCCCACCAGCGTGTAGAGGACGAGGCCCGGCGCGGCCCGGATCTCCGAGATCACCCGGTCGAGCTGCGCGGCCGAGCGCACCAGCGGGTAGACGTGCTCGATCGCCGACACGCCCTCGTACTGGGCGGCGGCCGCGCGCCCGACATTGATCAGCGTCTCGCCGGTGGAGTCGGAGACGAGGTGGAGGTGGAAGTAGCTGCGGCCCATTCCGATCGCCTCTGCGGTCGACCTCTCGGCCGACTGTGCGGTCGCCTCGCGCGGCGCCCACGTTGTCCACCGCCGGCCGCCAAGGGAGTCGATGAGTGTGGATAGGATGCCCCGCCGGGCCGGTCCAGGGCGATCCCGGTGCGCGCTGTCGACTCCGCCGTTCACAGGCAGATGATCGGGACGCGCCGAATCCGGCTCTCTGGACGAATCGGCCGCGAATCCGGCGCCCGTACACGACTCGGCGTTGCCAAGGCGCTGTCGGACCATCCGGTTCTCGCAAGTTGGCGGAAATCCTTTAAAGCCCCGTTAACGGCGCGGCGGCGGGGACCGCCTGTGGACGCTTTTGTGCCCCCGAGATTCGGCCCCCCAGAAGAAAAAACAGACTCCAAGATTCTCTCTTATCTTTTCGAAGGGGCCTGTGTGGGGATCGGCGCGCCTCGACTCGACAGGACGCCCGCCGACGGGCATGCGGGGTGAGGGATACGGGATGGGAGCGACCATGACGGGGACGGAGCGCGAGCCCGGGCAGACGACGTCGGGGACGACGTCCGAGCGCAAGGTGCTGCGAGTCCTCGAGGGCGAGGCGATCGGGCCGCCCCCCGCCTGGATGATGCGCCAGGCCGGGCGCTACCTGCCGGAATACCGGGCGACCCGGGCCGAGGCCGGCTCGTTCCTCGACCTCTGCTACAGCCCGGACTTCGCCGTCGAGGTGACGCTCCAGCCGATCCGGCGCTTCGGCTTCGACGCGGCGATCCTGTTCTCCGACATCCTGGTCGTCCCCCACGCGCTCGGCCAGGACGTGCGCTTCGTGGAGGGCGAGGGACCGCGCCTCGACCCGCTCGACGGTCGGGACGCGTTCGCGCGCCTGCGGGAGGCCGGCGACCCGGCGATCATGACCCACCTCGCGCCGGTCTTCGAGACGGTGACGCGGCTGCGGGCCGAATTGCCGGGCGAGACCACGCTGCTCGGCTTCTGCGGCGCGCCCTGGACGGTGGCGAGCTACATGATCGGCGGCCGCGGCACGCCGGACCTCGCCCCCGCGCGGGCCCTGGCCGAGGGCGACACCGCCCTGGTCGACACCCTGATCGACCGCCTCGTCGCCGTGCAGACCGAGTACCTCGTGCGCCAGCTCGAGGCCGGCGCCGACGCGGTGCAGATCTTCGAGTCCCACGCCGGCACCCTGCCGCGCGCCGTGCCGGGGACGGCCTCGGGCTCCGGCGGCACCGTCGAGCCGGTCGGCGACGTCGCCGAGAGCGCCTTGCCGGGCGCACCTGCCTCCGATGCCCTCACCCGCTGGTCGCTGCGGCCGATCGCCCGCATGGTGGCGGGCGTCCGCGCCCAGGTGCCGGGGGCGAAGATCATCGTGTTCGCCCGCGGCTCGGGCCTCGACGGCCACGCCCGGGTGGTGCCGGAGACCGGCGCCGACGCCGTCGGCGTCGACTGGGGCGTGGACCTGAAGGCCCTGCGGGACACGGTGCCGGCCGCGACGGTGACGCAGGGCAACCTGCATCCCGACACGCTGATCGCGGGCGGCGCGGCCCTCGACGCGGCGGTGGACGCGGTGCTCGCGGCGACCGCCGGCCTGCCGCACATCTTCAACCTCGGCCACGGCATCACGCCGCAGACGCCGGTGGCCCATGTCGAGCGGATGCTCGCGCGGCTGCGCGGCCAGGGCTGAGGCCGCGCGTGCTGTACGACTGGATCAAGGCCCTCCACGTCATCAGCCTGATCGCCTGGATGGCCGGGATGCTCTACCTGCCCCGGCTGTTCGTCTACCACGCGAGCCTGCCGCCCGGCGCGGAGGCGCAGTCCGCGACCTTCAAGGTGATGGAGCGCCGCCTGCTCAAGGCGATCATGAACCCCGCCATGATCGCCACCTGGGTGTTCGGGCTGGCGCTCGCCTGGATGAGCGGCTTCTACGCGAGCGTCTGGCTGCAGGCGAAGTTCGCGCTGGTGCTCGCGATGTCGGGCATCCACGGCTGGCTCGCCCGGATGGTCAAGGACTTCGCCGCCGACCGGAACACCCGTGGGCACAAGTTCTACCGGGTGCTCAACGAGGTGCCGACGCTGCTGATGATCGGCATCGTCATCCTGGCGATCGTCAAGCCGGGCCTCTGATCCCGCGATCCCGCGATCCTGTGATCCCGGCCGGAGCCTTTCCGCGGCCGGCCCGTTGGGAGGCCATGTCGAAGCCTCTCGTCCTCGCCCTCGCGCTGGCCGCCCTCGCGGGCCCAGTCGCCGGCGCGATCACCGCGTCCCCCGCCCGGGCCGCGAGCTTCCCGTGCGACAGGGCCGAGGCCCCCGACGAGAAGGCGATCTGCGCCCATCTCCCCCTCAACGACCGGGACGTCGAGATGGCGACCCGGTTCGAGATCCTGAAGAGCGTGCTTCCGATGGGCGGCCAGGCCAAGCTGCGCGACGACCAGGAGGCGTGGCTGACGGAGCGTCGCGCCTGCGGCGGCGACGTCGGCTGCCTGACGGCCGCCTACGACGCCCGGCTGAAGGTCCTGCGCGGGGTCCTGGCGGAATTCGCCAAGCAGGGCCCGTGAGGTCCCGCGCTCAGGCCGCGCGCGGCAGGGCCGCGGCGTCGACGCGGCAATCCGGCCGGCACGCCGCCACGCAGGCGCGCGCCAGCGCCTCGGTGGCGTCGACCAGCAGGCCCGACGGGTCGCTCCCGGCGAGCGCGAGCGGGATCTCCGTGCAGGCCATCACCACCCGGTCGCAGCCGGCCTCGGCCAGCGCCCGGACCTGCGCCTCCAGGAGCGGCGTCGCCTCGGCCACCCGGTCCGCCTTCACCAGCCGGATCGCCGCCGACACCGCGGCCTGACCCGCCTCATCGGGCGCGCGGCACGCGAGCCCGTGCCGCGCCAGCCGCTCCGGGTAGAGCCCGGACCGCAGGGTGCCGTCGGTGGCGAGCAGGCCGATCCGGCCGCCGCTCCCGGTCCGCGCCAGGGTCTCGGCCAGGGTCTCGGCCAGGGTCTTGGCCACCGCGTCGACGATGTGGAGGATCGGCAGGGCGGTCGCGGCCTGCAGCGCCGCGTGCCAGTGATGGGCGGTGTTGCAGGGGATCGCGATCCGGGTGGCGCCGCCGGCCTCGAGGCGCGCCAGGGCGGCGCGGAGCGCCGGCAGCGGGTCCGGGCCGGTGCCCAGGATCGCGTCGGCGCGGTCGGGGATGTCGACGGCCGAGCAGACCAGGGTCGGGATGTGGTCCTGATCGCGCCCCGCGGGCGTCGCCCGCACGAGCTTGGCCAGGAAATCAACCGTGGCCATCGGGCCCATCCCGCCGAGTACACCGAGCATCGCCGCCTCCGACCGTCGCGGCCGCCGTGATGGGCCGCGGCGGGGCGGGAATCCAATGCCGTGTCGGCACCGGCCATGCCGATCTGGCATCGGTTCCTAGAGTTCGGCCGCCAGGGCGGCGGCCGCGGCCCAGACCGCCGCGACCGCGCCGCCGCGCCCGGCCCTGCGGTAGAGCCGGATCTCCAGCGGCGTGCCCGGCCCGGCCGCCACGAGGCTGCCGTCGGCGAGCTCGCGGGCGACGAGGCTCTCGGGCAGCCACGCGCGGCCGTGGCCCGCGAGGACCATGAACTTCAGGGCCTCCGCCATGGCGTTCTCGTTGACGTGGGCGGCCGCCGCCCCGTCACCGGCGAGCGCCGCGACCCGGCCCAGGAACGAGTCCCGGGGATAGCCGAGCCCGGGCCGGCCCGCGGCCGGCCCCGGCCGGTGCACCGGCACGAGGCTGTCCCGGCCGATGGACAAGTGCGGGAAGGCGGCCGGGTCGAGGGGGATCGGCACCAGGGGATGGTGGTAGGTCAGCAGCAGGTCGTAGCCGCCCTCGGCCAGCGCCTGCACGCAGGCGTGGAAATCGTCCGGCAGGAGCCGGCTGCCGAGCGGCCCGGTGCGGGCCTCGACGTCGCGGAACCAGCCCGGGAAGACGGTCAGCGCCAGGGTGTGGAGCGCCGCCACCGAAACGGTCCGCGGCGGCGGCCGGATCCGGGCGCGGAGCGCGTCGCGGCTGCCGTGGAGCCGCCGCACGGTCTCCTCGGCGGTCTCCAGGAACAGCCGGCCCTCCGGCGTCAGGGCCGTCGGGTAGGTGCTGCGGTCGACCAGCGCGACGCCGAGCCAGCCCTCGAGCGCCCGGATGCGGCGGCCGAAGGCCGGCTGGGTGACGTGGCGCTCGATCGCCGAGCGCGAGAAGCTGCCGGTGCGCGCGAGGCTCAGGAAGTCCTCGAGCCATTTCAGCTCCATCTCGGCTCCATCGCGCGGCGGTCTCAGAGCCGCGCCAGGAGCCGCTCCGCCAGCGGGTTCTCGGCCGCGAAGGCGTAGTCGACCCGCCGCACCGTGACGGCCCGCGCGCCGGCCTCGACCAGGGCGCCGGCGAGCTCGAACACCGCGGCCTCCCGGCAGCGCAGGACGATCTCGCTCTCCGGCCCCCGCGGCGCGCCGTAGGGCAATTCGGCCTCGTGCAGGCCCGCGATCGTGGCGAGGTCGATCGTACCGCTCTCCGGCAGGGCGGCGCGCACCTCGCGGGTGGTCCGGGCGCGCTCCTCGGCGGCGATGCGGCCGAGCACCGTGCGGAGCGCGGCCCGCTGGCCCTCGCCCCAGGGGGCCTTCAGCGAGGCGACGAGGTTCGCCTCCGAGCGCAGGATGATGCCGTCGTCCAGCACCTTCAGGGCGTTGGCCGAGAGCGTCGCCCCCGTGGTGGTGATGTCGACCACGATCTCGGCCGAGCCCGCCGCCGGCGCCCCCTCGGTGGCGCCCAGGCTCTCGACGATCCGGTAATCGGCGACGCCCTTCTCGGCGAAGAACCGGCGGGTCAGGTTCACGTACTTGGTGGCGACCCGCAGGCGCCGGCCGTGGCGGGTCCGCATGCCGGCCGCGACCTCGTCGAGGTCGGACATGTCGCGCACGTCGATCCAGGCCTGGGGCACGGCCACCACCACGGTGGCGTTGCCGAAGCCGAGCGGCGTCAGCAGCTCGACCTGGTCGCGCACGTCCGGCAGGGTCTCGCGGATCAGATCCTCGCCGGTGACGCCGAGATGGGCGGCGCCCGAGGCGAGCTGCGCGGCGATTTCGGAGGCCGAGAGGTAGCGCACCTCGACGTCGGGCACGCCGATGAGCTTGCCCCGGTAGTCGCGGGCGCCCGCGCCCTGCGCGAGCTTCAGCCCGGCCCGGCCGAAGAACGCGCTGGCATTCTCCTGCAGGCGGCCCTTGGACGGGACGGCGAGGATCAGCGGCATGGCGGCCGCGTCCGAGGCACTCATCGGCCGGCTCCCGCCACGCGCTCGATCCAGAAGGTGCATCCCACCGCCGGCAACGGCGCCGGGCTGCCGAGATGGCCGAGCAGGCCGTCGTAGCGGCCGCCGCCGACCAGGGTCGGGCCGTCCCGCTCGGTCACCTCGAAGATGAAGCCGGTGTAGTAGTCGAGGTTGCGGGCGAAGCCGCCCTGGAAGCGGAAGCGCTCGATCGGCAGGCCGCGGGCCGCGATGAAGCCGGTGCGCTCCTCGAACAGGTCGAGGGCGGCCGCGAGGGCGTCGTGCCGCAGGCCCGCGTCGGCGACGAGCGCCCGCAGGTCGCGGGCGGCGGCGTCCGGATGGCCGGCGATCGCCCGGTAGCGGTCGAGGAGCGCGCGGTTCTCGGTGTTGAGCCCGGCGCCGCCATGGGCCTGCGCGGCGGCCTTGGCGAGGAAGCGCTCGGCGATCTCGCCGGCGCTGCGCCCGCCCACCGCCGAGATCCCGGCGATCGCCAGCACGTCCTCCACGAAGGCGCGCACGCCCCGCGGGTCCTGGCCCTGGATCGCCGCGAGCAGGCCCGCGTGGGGATCCTCGGGACGGGTGCCCTCGGCGCCGTTGGTGACGGCGTCCAGCGAGCGCCCGGCGGCCAGCGCCCGGAGCGTCCGGCGCTTGGCGGCGGGCGGGACCGCGAGCCCGTCGAGGAGCGCCACGGTCAGGCCCATATCGCCGAGCCGCACTGCCGGGTCGGTCCGGCCGAACAGGGCGAGGCCCTCCAGCGCGAGGCCCAGCACCTCGGCGTCGGCCGCCGGCGTGTCGGTGCGCCCGATCGACTCGATCCCGGCCTGGAAGAACTCGTCCGGCTCGTCGGCGGCGAGCCGGAAGACCGGGCCGCAATAGCTGTAATCGGCCGCCTGCCCGTCAGCCTCCGCCCGGTGCAGGCGGCAGACGGGAATGGTGAATTCGGGCCGCAGGCACAGCTCGGCCCCGCCCGCATCCTGGGTGACGAAGATCCGCCGGCGGATATCCTCGCCCGACAGTTCGAGGAACGGCTCCAGCGGCTGCAGCACCGGCGGCGTCACGGGCCGGTAGCCCGCCGCCGCCAGATGCGCGGAGAGCCGCGCGCGCGCCGCGTCCCCCGCCCCCGTCTCGCCCGCCTCCGGTCGTGTCATCGCGATCCACCTCGCGGGGCAATCCACCTCGCGGGCGCTCTGTAGCAACCGCGACCGGACTTGGCGACACGCACCCGGGAAGCGTGGGGCCGGCGCGCCGCGCAGGACTGCGCAGTCCCGGGTGGATCCCGCGCCGGGACCCGTCTCCGTTACGGGATCAGGGGCGTGACCGGCTCAGAGCGGCCGGAAGCTGCCGAGGCGCGCGCCGCGCGGGCGCCGGGCCGGCTTGCGGCGGGCCAGCACCGTCAGGGCCGGCGCCCCCGCGATCCCGGCGCTCAGGATCGGCGCGCTGCCGGTCCCGGGCGTGGCCTGCGCGACGGCGCTGGGCAGCCGGTCGAGGATCGGCCGCGCGGCCCAGACGGGTCCCGCGCCGGCGCAGATCAGGCCGAGGGACAGGACGAGGATCTTCGCGCGCATCCCGACATCTCCGCGGCACCGACCGACGACAACGCCGCCGGAGCCCCTGCGTTCGATGCGCGGTTCGATGCGCGCGTGTCTCAGATCTCCGTTGACGGAAAATGCCGGGCCAGCACGGCGCGGACCTGCGCCACCAGGTCGGCCTCGGGACACGAGAACTGCGCCGGCCGCGCGGCCTTCCACTCGGCGTTGCTGGCGATGGACTCGGCCGCGCGGGCGCCCTCGATCAGGTCCTTGATCTGGACCTCGCCGGCCAGGCGCTCGTTCGAGCCCTGGATCACCGCCACGGGGGCGCGGCGGCGGTCGGCGTACTTCATCTGCGCCTTCATGCCGGCGGCGCCGAGGTAGAGCTCGGCCCGGATGCCGTCGGCGCGCAGGAGTGCGACGAGCCGCTGGTAATCGGCCATGTTCTCCCGGTCGAGGACCAGCACCACCACCGGCCCGGGCGCCTCGGCGCCGGCGATCAGGGGGCTGCCCACGAGCTGCAGGGCCGAGAACAGCCGCGAGACGCCGATCGAGAAGCCGGTGGCCGGGACCGGCTCGGCCCGGAACCGCCCGACGAGGCCGTCGTAGCGCCCGCCGCCCGCCACGGAGCCGAAGCGCACGGTCTGGCCGTCCTCGTTGGTGACCGGGAAGGTCAGCTCGGCCTCGTAGACCGGGCCGGTGTAGTACTCGAGGCCGCGCACCACGCTGGGATCGGCCCGGATCACGTCGTGGCCGTAGCCGGCGGCGGCGCAGAGGCGCATGATCGCATGCAGCTCGGCGATGCCCTCGCGCCCGGTCTCGGAATCGCCGACCGCCTCGTGCCAGCCGCCGAAGAACTTTTCCCAGAACGCCACCTTGTCGGCGCCGTCCGCGGCATCGGCCTGGAACGACACGTAGGCGAGGATCCGGCCGACCGCCGCCGCGTCGAGGCCCGCGCCCTTGGTGAAGTCGCCGCTCTCGTCCTTGCGGCCGGCGCCGAGCAGGTCGCGCACGCCGTCAACGCCGAGCCGGTCGAGCTTGTCGATCGCCCGCAGCACGGTGAGGCGCTGGCCGGCCTTGTCGGGACCGGCGAGCCCGATCGCCTCCATGACGCCGTCGAGCACCTTCCGGTTGTTGACCTTCACGACGTACTGCCCGCCCAGCCCGAGGCGGTTCAGCGTGTCGGCCATCAGCATGCAGGTCTCGGCATCGGCCGCCACGCTGCCGGCGCCGACGATGTCGGCGTCGAACTGCATGAACTGGCGGAAGCGGCCGAGCCCCGGCTTCTCGTTGCGGAAGACGTAGCCGGCCCGGTAGCTGCGATAGGGCTTGGGCAGGGCGTCGTAGTTCTCGGCCACGAACCGGGCCAGCGGCGCCGTCAGGTCGTAGCGGAGCGACAGCCACGCCTCGTCGTCGTCCTGGAACGAGAACACGCCTGCGTTCGGGCGGTCGAGGTCGGGCAGGAACTTGCCCAGAGCCTCGGTGTACTCGACGAAGGGCGTCTCCAGGGCCTCGAACCCGTAGAGCTCGAAGCTCCTGCGGATCGTCTCCAGCATCCGGCCCTGCGCGGCGATCTCGCCGGCGCGCCGGTCGACGAAGCCGCGCGGCAGGCGGGGCTTCAGGGTCTCGGCCTTCTCGGCCTTCGGGGTGTCGGGCTTGGACATGGGTGCATTCGCTTCTCGCGGTCCCGGAATCCGGGTCCCGCATCGAATCTTCGATCGTCTCCGGCGGGCGGAGATCCTGCGGCCGGGCTCTAGAGCATGCCGGGCGAAAGGGGAATTCGGTTTGCGGGCTCTCCCGGCACCCGGCCATCCCGCGCGAGACGGCGCCGTCGTCCTTGCGAGCGGAGCGAAGCAATCCGGGGCCGCGCCACGCCTGTCGAAGTCGCGCACCCCTGGGTCACTTCGCTCCGCCCGTGATGACGGGTGAGGCGCATCAGCCGAAGCGTCGAAGCGGGAACCGCGTCGGACGGGTGCTGCGCGCCTCCGTGCGCCGGAACAGGGCGCGGTTCGCCCGGCAAAAAACTCAGTACGGTGCCGTCAGCTTGAGCCAGAGCAGGGCCGCGAGGCTCACCACGGCGATCGGCATCTGCAGCGGCCGCAGGCGGGCATGCGCCAGCGGCACCTCGCCGGCGCGCGCCGCGATCGGGTCGAGGATCCCGATGGCCGCGTAGCCGAGGATCAGCATCGCCAGCGCCGGCACCGCCTTGCCCATCACCGCCGCGAACAGGCTACCCAGGCCGAGGCCGTAGAGGACCAGCATGGTCACGATCTGCGACACTTGCGGGCCGCCCTCGGTCCGGAAGCTGACGCCGCGGCGCACGCCGGCCAGGAACAGCAGGATCGAGGCGGCGTAGAGCAGGGTGAACAGCGCCACGAGGTAGTCGAGGGGCTTGCCGTTCAGCCACCACGCCACGGCGGTGCCGACGGCGATCGGCACCATCGGGCCGAAGCCGAAAACGATGTCGAGCCAGGGGATCCGGCGCGGCTCGTGCGTGGTCAGGGTGCGTCCGGTGGCGTCGTCGCGCATGGCAGTCAGGGGAACTCTCGATTCGACGGTCTGCTGCGCTGCAGCACCGGGACGGGGAACGGCCGCGCGCGGGCCCGGTTCCGAAACCCGGCCCCGGCTCGGCTCGACGAGGCCTGTGTAACCGCGGCACGGCGCCCAAGCGAGGCCTCGCCGGTGACCCTGCCGGTCGTCCCGCCCGTCACCGCGCCGCCGGCGTCTCGGTCGACCGCCCCAGGCCCTTGAGTGCCGGCGAAAAAGGCGTTATCTGTGTGGGGCCCTCATCACAAGGTCTGCGCCGCAGCGCGCCCGTGAGCCGCGAGGGTCCTGCCTCATCGGTTTCGCCAACCTGACCCCGGGCCCCTCGCCGCAGCGCGGCCCGCTCTCCGGCGCCCATCCCCCGGGCACCTGGCACTGAACCGGCCCTCCCACCTACTCCGTCGGTTGCAAGATACCCCCATGACGCCAAATCCCGACGCCCTCGCCGACGACATCGAGACCGCGGAGCCCGCCGATGTGCCCGCCGATCGCCCCACCATGCCGGCCGCCCTCGAGGGCGTCCGCGAGGTCAAGCTCCAGGACCTCAAGTCGAAGACGCCGACCGACCTGACGGCCTTCGCCGAGGAGGTCGAGGTCGAGAACGCCTCGACCATGCGCAAGCAGGAGCTGATGTTCGCGATCCTGAAGCAGCTCGCTGCCAAGGAGGTCGAGATCATCGGCTCGGGCACCGTCGAGGTGCTGCAGGACGGCTTCGGCTTCCTGCGCTCCTCCGACTCGAACTACCTGCCCGGCCCGGACGACATCTACATCTCGCCGACTCAGATCCGCCGCTTCGGCCTGCGGACCGGCGACACCGTCGAGGGCCCGATCCGCGGCCCGAAGGACGGCGAGCGCTACTTCGCGCTCCTCAAGGTCAACACGATCAACTTCGAGAACCCCGAGAAGATCAAGCACAAGGTCCACTTCGACAACCTGACGCCGCTCTTCCCGACGAAGCGGTTCAAGCTCGAGCTGGACAACCCGACCAAGAAGGATTTCTCGCCGCGGATCATCGACATCGTGGCGCCGATCGGCAAGGGCCAGCGCGCCCTGATCGTGGCGCCGCCGCGCACGGGTAAGACCGTGCTGATGCAGAACATCGCGCAGTCGATCACCCTCAACCACCCCGAGTGCTACCTGATCGTGCTGCTCATCGACGAGCGGCCCGAGGAGGTCACCGACATGCAGCGCTCGGTGAAGGGCGAGGTCATCGCCTCGACCTTCGACGAGCCGGCCACCCGCCACGTGCAGGTCGCCGAGATGGTGATCGAGAAGGCCAAGCGCCTCGTGGAGCACGGGCGCGATGTGGTGATCCTGCTGGATTCCATCACGCGCCTCGGCCGCGCCTACAACACCGTGGTGCCGTCCTCCGGCAAGGTGCTGACCGGCGGCGTCGACGCCAACGCCCTGCAGCGGCCCAAGCGCTTCTTCGGCGCCGCCCGCAACATCGAGGAGGGCGGCTCGCTCTCGATCATCGCCACGGCGCTGATCGACACCGGCTCGCGCATGGACGAGGTGATCTTCGAGGAGTTCAAGGGCACCGGCAACTCCGAGATCATCCTGGACCGCAAGGTCTCCGACAAGCGCATCTTCCCGGCGATCGACATCACCCGCTCGGGCACCCGCAAGGAGGAGCTGCTGGTCCCGCCGGATTCGCTCAAGAAGACCTACGTGCTGCGCCGCATCCTCAACCCGATGGGCGTCACCGACGCGATCGAGTTCCTGCTCGACAAGCTGCGCCAGACCAAGAGCAACGGCGACTTCTTCGACTCGATGAACACCTGAGGCCGTCCCCGGCCGCGGGCATCGCCGCCGTCCCCGCGAGCGGAGCGATCCAGGCAGCGCCACGGCGGCAAGCCGCGCGCTGGCCTGGGTCACGTCCCTGCGCTCCGGTCCCTCAGGATCGGGGAGCGGATGGGACGTGGGTCGCGCCCGCCGTGCGGAACGCCTGTCCCGCGGCGGCACGAAACGCGATTCCGGCCCGATCGGGCCGTTGACCGTCTCCTAACCGGCCTCTGCCAAGGTTCCATCCGGGCGCCAGGTAGCGTATCGGCCCCGCGACAGCCCCGCCGGCCGGTCCATCCCGGCGGCGGGGCTCGTCGCAGCCCGGCTTGCACCGATCCCCGGATCCGTGACACTGGCCCGATGCCCCGCTCGCCCTGGACCGGTCCGGATCCGCTCCTCCTCGCCTCGACCAGCCCGACGAGGCGCCTCCTCCTGGAGAGCGCCGCCCTGCCGGTCGAGACCGCCGCCCCGGACGTCGACGAGCGCGCCCTCGAGGCGGCGAGCGCCGGCCTGTCCCCGCCCGACCTCGCCCTGCACCTCGCCCGCGCCAAGGCCGAGTCGGTGGCGGCGCGCTATCCCGGGCGGATCGTCCTCGGCGCCGACCAGGTGCTCGACCTCGACGGCACCGTGTTCCACAAGCCGGCCGACGGCGCGTCGGCCCGGGCCCAGCTCGCCCGTCTGTCCGGGCGCACCCACGCCCTTCATTCCGCCGTGGTCCTGGCCGGGGCGGTCGAGGACGCCTTCGTGGAGACCGCGCGGCTGACCCTGCGCCCCCTCGATGAAAGGGCGATCGCGGCCTATGTGGACTGCGCCGGCGCGGAGCGCGTGCGGGCGAGCGTCGGCGGCTACCAGCTCGAGGGGCCGGGGATCCACCTGTTCGAATCGGTCGCGGGCGATCACAGCACCGTGCTGGGCCTGCCGCTTCTGCCGCTCCTCGCGCGGCTGCGCGCCGCCGGGCTTCTGGCTTTCTGAGGGAGTACCGCCTTGGCGGGACACGACCATTCGCACGGCGGCCACGGGGGGCATTCCCACGGCGGCCACGCCCAGGGCGGTCATGCCCATGGCGGCCTCGGCGGCCACGCGCACGCGCCGAAGGATTTCGGCACGGCCTTCGCCATCGGCATCGTGCTCAACACCGCCTTCGTGGTGATCGAGGCGGCCTACGGCTACCTCAGCAACTCCATGTCGCTGGTGGCCGATGCCGGCCACAACCTCTCGGACGTGCTGGGCCTCGCGGCGGCCTGGATCGCCGCGATCCTGGTGCGCCGCCGCGCCAGCGCGCGCTTCACCTACGGCTACCGCGGCTCCTCGATCCTGGCCGCCCTGTTCAACGCCGTGTTCCTGCTCATCGCCATGGGGGCGGTGATCTGGGAGGCGCTGGTCCGGCTGGTCCACCCGGAGCCCGTCGCGGGCACGACCGTGATGGTGGTGGCGGCGGTGGGAATCCTGGTCAACGGCCTGACCGCGTGGCTCTTCGCCAGCGGCGCCAAGGGCGACATCAACGTCCGCGGGGCGTTCCTCCACATGGTGGCCGACGCCGCCGTCTCGGCCGGGGTCGTGGTGGCGGGCCTCGTGATCCAGCTCACCGGCCTCGCCTGGCTCGACCCGGCGGTCAGCCTCGTCATCGCCGCCCTGGTGGTCTGGGCGACCTGGGGCCTGCTGCGCGACAGCGTGGCCATGTCCCTCGACGCCGTGCCGCCGGAGATCTCCCCGGACGCGGTGACCGGCTTCCTCCTCGAGCGGCCGGGCGTCGCCGGCCTCCACGACCTGCATATCTGGCCCATGAGCACCACCAGCGTCGCCCTGACAGTCCATCTCGTGATGCAGGAGGGGCATCAGGCCCACCGCCAGCCCGGCAACGGCTTCCTCGCCGAGACCGCCGAGGGCCTGCGCGACCGGTTCGGAATCGGCCACGCCACCCTCCAGGTCGAGGAGGCCGGCGGCCCGGCCTGCCGCCTCGCTCAGGATTGCGCGGCGTGAGCGGCGCCCAGCCCCGCGCCTTCGTGGTCGGCCACCCGATCGCCCACTCGCGCTCGCCGCTGATCCACGGCCACTGGCTCGCCGTGCACGGGATCCCGGGCTCCTACGAGCGGCTCGACGTGGCCCCGGAGGCCTTTCCGGACTTCATCCGCGCCCTGCCCGCGTCCGGCTACCGGGGCGGCAACGTCACCATCCCCCACAAGGAGGCGGCCTTCGCGCTGGTGGACACGCTCACGCCGCGGGCGAAAACCATCGGCGCGGTCAACACCCTGGTGGTCGGGCCGGACGGGCGGATCCGCGGCGACAACACCGACGCGCCGGGCTTCTGCGCCCATCTCGACCACAGCCTGGGCGCGGCCTGGCCGGACCGGGCGGGCGGCACCGCCCTGGTGCTCGGCGCCGGCGGCGCGGCGCGGGCGATCGTGGTCGGGCTCGCCGAGCGCGGCCTGCGGCGCGTCTGGGTCGCCAACCGCACCGCGGCCCGGGCCGAGGCGGTGGCGGCCCTCGCGCCGGGCGTCGGCGCGGCGCTCGCCTGGGACGACCTGCCGGCGGCGCTTCCCGGTACAGGCCTCCTCGTCAACACCACGTCCCTGGGCATGAAGGGCCAGCCGCCCCTCGCCGTCGACCTGTCGCCCCTGCCGGCGGACGCGGCCGTGGCCGACATCGTCTACGCGCCCCTGGAGACCGAGCTCCTGGCGGCGGCGCGGCGGCGGGGGCTCGCCGCCGTGGACGGGCTCGGCATGCTGCTGCACCAGGCGGTGCCGGGCTTCGCGGCGTGGTTCGGCCCGCGCCCCGCCGTCACCCCCGAGCTGCGCGACCGGATCGTGGCGGACCTCGCCGGATGACCCCGAAGGCCGGATCCGGACCCGTCATCCTCGGGCTCACCGGCTCGATCGGCATGGGCAAGTCGGCCACGGCCCGGATGTTCGCGGAGCGCGGCGTCCCGGTCCACGACGCCGACGCCGCCGTCCACGCCCTCTACGGGCCGGGCGGCGCGGCCGCCGCGGCGATCGGCGCGGCCTTTGCCGGCGTGCTCGGCGACGACGGCGGCGTCGACCGGGCGCGGCTGCGCGCCGCGGTGCTCGACGCGCCCGACCGGATGGCGGCGCTGGAGGCCATCGTCCATCCCCTGGTGCGCGCGGCCAGCACGGACTTCCTGGCGCGGCACGCGGCGGCGCCGGTGGTCGTCCTCGACGTCCCGCTCCTCTACGAGACCGGCGGCGAGGGCCGCTGCGACGCGGTCGCGGTGGTGAGCGCCCCGCCCGAGATCCAGCGCGACCGGGTGCTCGCGCGTCCCGGCATGACCGAGGCGGCCTTCGCGGCGATCCTGGCCAAGCAGATGCCCGACGCCGAGAAGCGCGCCCGGGCAGATTTCGTCATCGACACGGGCCGGGGTTTCGCCGCCGCCGAGGCCGCGGTCGCGCGGATCGTCGAGCGACTGACGGCGCACCGTGCGCCGCCGCACCGCGGCGACGGATGAAACGCCCGGAGGATTGAATATCTGCGGTTGTGTTCCGGGGGGAATACGGACGGCAGGATGGACGTGATGGCGCGGCGCTGGGGCGGGATTGATCGCATTCGGTCGGGCGGCATCCGGGCCGCAACCCTTCTCGCGCTGCTGGCGGCCGGGCCCGCGCAGGCCCAGTACGCCGCCAACTGCCCGCCGCCGAAGAAGGTCGCGGCCGGCGCCTGCGTCACCGCCTGCCCGGGCGGCTACGAGGACCGGGGACCCGTCTGCGTCTACCGCAACACCTCTCGGTAGGGCGAGGCGCTCGACGGTTGGTCGACGGTGATGGACGGGGACGGCCGTGCAGGGCGGGTTAACCGCTCGGGCTTATCCCGCTAGGGTCCGCCCCCACCCCCGCGAGTCGCGAGACCCATGCTGCGCGAGATCGTCCTCGACACCGAGACCACCGGCACGGAGGCGAAGGGAGGCGACCGGCTGATCGAGATCGGCGCGGTGGAGCTCCTCAATCACATCCCCACCGGCCGGACCTTCCACCGCTACTGCAACCCGCAGCGGCCGGTCTCCGAGGGCGCCTTCAACGTCCACGGCCTGTCCGACGCGTTCCTCGCCGACAAGCCGCTCTTCGCCGAGATCGTCGGCGAGTTGCTGGCCTTCCTGGCCGACGGGCGGCTCGTGATCCACAACGCGCCCTTCGACGTCGGCTTCCTCAACATGGAATACGCCCGGCTCGGCGCGAACGCCCCGCCGCCTATCCAGCTGGAGGACGTCGTCGACACCCTGCCGATGGCCCGGCGCAAGCACCCGGGCGCGGCCAACAACCTCGACGCCCTCTGCAGCCGCTACGGCATCGACAACACCCGGCGCACCAAGCACGGGGCGCTCCTCGACGCGCAGATCCTGGCCGAGGTCTACGTCGAGCTGCTCGGCGGCAAGCAGACCAGCCTCGGCCTCCTGGAGGCCACGACAGCCGCCCCGGTGGCCGGCTCGGCGGCCCTGGCGTCGGCGGCTCCGGCGGCGCCCCGCCCCTACCGGTCTCGCCTCACGGATGCAGAGCGCGCCCGGCACGACAGCTTCCGCGCGAGCCTCGGTCCTGCCGCGATCTGGGCCGAGTATATCGGGGCGGACGATCCGGCCTGATCGCCGGTCCGTCCCGCTCTCCGATCCGCACGCCTGCCGCGCGCCGCCGGCTGTTGCCGCATCGCACAGGGGCGTTTATTGCAATGCACAAAACGCCGTCGACGGAGCCTCTCGCGGGGTGACGGAGGCTGGCCCGCGCGGTGCCGGTGCGTTCCCTCGGGGGAGGCACGGGCGCGCCGGATCCGGCCGTGACGGAGATGCTGAGGCAGTGAGGCGCGCACGCATGACCGAGGATTTCGGCAGTCGCGACGGACAGCGCGACGACAAGACCGGCCCGTCACCCTTCGCCGACATGATCGAGGCCACTCGCCTGACCGGCCTCGGCCGGCTTGAGGAGGCGACCGCCCTCATCCAGCGCAGCCTCGGGGGGCAGAAGGCTCCGCCCGCCGATCCGTCGGCCGCGCCGCAGCCTCCCGCGCGCCGCGACGCGCCGGCCGCCGAGACGCGCAGTCCCGCGGCGGAGTCCGGGACGCGGATGCGCGAGGTGGTGGGGCAGGTCGTGCGCGGGCTCGCGCCGGTGCTGAAGGGGCTCGGCAACCCGCTCCGGTCGCCGGCCCCGCCGCCCGCCGACCGGGCGGGCGGGACCGGGGGCCGCTTCGTGTCCCTGACCCATGCCGAGCCCGCCGGCACCCGCGAGTACAAGCTGTTCATCCCGAGCCACCCGGACCGGGCGGCGCCGCTGATCGTGATGCTGCACGGCTGCACGCAGAACCCGGACGATTTCGCCGCCGGCACCGGCATGAACACCCTCGCCGAGCGCGCCGGCGTGTTCGTGGCCTACCCGGCCCAGAGCCGCCAGGCCCACGCCCAGCGCTGCTGGAACTGGTACGAGCCCCGGGACCAGGGCCGCGGCGCGGGCGAGCCGGCGATCATCGCGGGCCTCACCCGCGCGATCATGGCGGAGCACCCGATCGACCCGGCCCGGGTCTACATCGCCGGCCTGTCGGCCGGCGGCGCCGCCGCCCTCAACATCGCCCGCGCCTACCCGGATCTCTACGCCGCCGTCGGCGTGCATTCGGGCCTCGCGGCCGGCTGCGCCCGGGACCTCGGCTCGGCGCTGATGGCCATGCAGGTCGGCGCCCCGGGCCTCGGCGCCCCGACCGCCTTCGGCACCCCGGCGCCCGCCACCCGCGTCCCGACGATCATCTTCCACGGCGAGGACGACGGCACGGTGAGCGTGCGCAACGCCGACCAGGTGCTGGCCCAGGCCAAGGTCGCCGGGCTGACGCCGCGGTCGGAGACCTTCGAGGGCCGCGGCCACCCCTTCACCCGCACCCGCTACCGGGACGAGGCGGGCCGGGTCGTGGTCGAGGATTGGCGGGTGCGCGGCGCCGGCCACGCCTGGTCCGGGGGCCGCCCCGACGGCAGCTATACGGATCCCGAGGGGCCCGACGCGTCCCGGGCGATGCTCGATTTCTTCGCCGAGCACCGGCTGGGACCGGCGGGGCGCCCGTAAGGGGTTTCCGGAGGGCCGCGCGCTCTGGCGGGTTGTCAGGACGCGGCCCTGCTGTATCGCAGGGCGCTGCCCTGCTCCCACAAAAGGTCCCGGACCTTTTGCATCCAGGACCTCCCCAGGACCTCCCATGAGCACCACCCCCGCGCCGATCCCGACCCTCCAGGGCCTCGCCGAGGTCGCCGACCGGTACGACCTGATCCTCTGCGACGTCTGGGGCGTGCTGCACGACGGCCAGACGGCCCACACGGCCGCCGGCGAGGCGCTGATCCGCTTCCGCGGCCTCCCGGGCGCGCGGCCGCGCCGGGTCGTCCTCGTCTCGAACGCGCCCCGGCCCGGCGACGGCGTCGGCCGCATCCTCGACCGGTTCGGCGTGCCGCGGGAGGCCTACGACGCGATCCTGACCTCGGGCGACCTCACCCACGACCTGATCGCCGCGCGCCCGGGTGCCCGGATCCGGCATCTCGGGCCGGAGCGCGACCTCGGCATCTTCCAGGGGCTCGACCTCAGCCTCGTCCCAGAGGCGGAGGCCGACCTCGTCGTCTGCACCGGCCTGTTCGACGACCGCAGCGAGACCCCGGACGATTACCGGCCGGAGCTGGAGCGCCTCGCCGCCCGCGGGCTGACCATGATCTGCGCCAATCCCGACCTCGTCGTGGAGAGCGGCAACCGCCTGATCCCCTGCGCGGGCCTGCTCGCGGCGGCTTACGCGGAGATCGGCGGCCCCGTGGTCTACGCCGGCAAGCCGCACCGCCCGGTCTACGAGGCGGCGCTCGCCAAGGGGGCAGCGCTCACCGGGGCCTCGGTGGACCCGGCGCGGGTCCTGGCGATCGGCGACGCGATCCGCACCGACATCGCCGGCGCCCGCGGCGTCGGCATCGCCAGCCTGCTGGTGGCCCGCGGCATCCACGCGGAGGAACTCGGCGTCACGGCCGCGCATCACCGCCTGGGCGACGTGGCGGAATGGCTCGGCCGGCAGGCGGTGCATCCGGACGCGGTGATCGAGCGGCTGGTCTGGTAGCGGCCGGTCCTCCGAGGCGGGCCCTTCGAGGCGGGTCCTGCGCGTATTGCCGCCAGTCTAACCCCCTGAAATCCCCGACAAGCTTGACACCGCGCGGGAAATTGCGTGGATTCGCGCGTGTGAATCGGTCCCGCGCGCAGCAATCAGCCCCGATATCCGCTTCGCGTGTCGGGCGATTCGACCGGGAGACCTGTCCGGCCGCGATGCTCGCGACGATCGGAACCGGCGAGACGGCGGGTCTTGCGTGACCCTCGTCTCCGGACTGCCCGATTTCCTGCTCTATCTCGGCACCGCGACCGGGCTGATCGGCCTCTATCTGCTGATCTACACCCTCGCCACCGCGCACAACGAGCTCGCGCTGATCCGCCGGGACGTGACGGCGGCCGCCGTCGCGCTGGGCGGGAGCCTGGTCGGCTTCACCCTGCCGCTGGCGGTGGCGATCTACAACGCGCGGTCGCTGCTCGACTGCCTGATCTGGGGGCTGATCGCCCTGGTGATCCAGATCGCGATCTACTGGCTCGTGCGCCTCGCGGTGCCGGACCTGTCGCGGCGCATCGAGGAGGACCGCGCCGCCGCCGCGATCCTCCTCGGCGCGGCCTCGCTGGCGGGCGGCGTCGTGAACGCCGCCTCGATGACCTATTGAGGGGCCGGTGACGGAGACCGCGCCACCTCCCGCCGCTTCCGGTGACGCCGCCGCCGGCGGGCCCGGGACCGGCTTCGCCGCCACCCGCCGCTCCAAGCGCTCGGCCGCCGTGTCGCTGGTCCTGGTCGCGGGCGCCGGCGCGGCCGCCCTGACGCTCGGCGGCCTCGACCCGTCCCAGCGCGAGGAGGAGGCGCTCGTCTACGGGACGCTCGGCGCCTGCATCGCCCAGCAGTTGCGCGGCGCCGAGGCCTGCATCGCCGCCTACAAGAGCGCGCAGGAGACCTACGCGGCGACGGCGCCGCGCTACGAGACCGAGGCCGATTGCCAGCGCCACCACGGGACCGGCGGCTGCACCCCGGGCGCGCAGGTCACGGAGGCCGCGCGCGGCCGCTACCTGCCGGTGATGGCCGCCTTCATGATGGGGCGCACGGACGCGCAGGACCTGCCGGTCCAGCCGCTCTACCCGCACGCGCCCGAGGAGGAGCGCGACGAGGCCGGGGCCGCGACGGCCGGGCACGGCGGCGGCTACTGCACCGGTGCGGGCGGGCGGGTCGCCTACGCGGGCGGCGCCTCGCGGGTCCACGTCCCCGCCTCGGTCGCCCGCACCACGAGCGCGACCCCGCGCACGATCAGCCGCGGCGGCTTCGGCGGCACCGGGCGTGCGACGGCGTTCTCCGGAGGCTCGAGCGGCCGCGCCGGCGGGTTCGGGGGCGGATCCGGGGGCGGCTGATGCGCCGCGTGCCGGTCCCGGAGCGGCCCGACTGGCGCCAGCACGCCGCGCGGGCCGGCTTCACCTTCCACACGTTCGACGGCGCCCCCTACTGGGACGAGAGCGCCTACTACGCCTTCAGCCTCGCGGAGATTGAGGACGCCATCGAGGCGCCGAGCGCCGCGCTGCACGAGCTCTGCCTCGCCTTCGTGGACCGGGCGGTCCGGGACGCGGCGATCCTCGCCTCGCTGCGGATCCCCGAGCACGCCTGGGACGCGATCCGGGTGAGCTGGGACCGGCGCGATCCCAGCCTCTACGGGCGCTTCGACTTCAGCTACGGGGGCGACGGGCCGGCCAAGCTCCTCGAGTACAACGCCGACACGCCGACAGCGCTCTACGAGAGCGCGGTCTTCCAGTGGCTGTGGCTGGAGGACGGGCTGGCGCGGGGGCGCCTCCCCGCCGGCGCCGATCAGTTCAACACCCTGCACGAGGCGCTGGTGGCGCGCCTCGCCGCCGTGGCGCCCCCGGAGGGCGTCGCCTTCGCGGGCTTCCCCGACGCGCCGGAGGATCGCGGCACGCTGGCCTATCTCCAGGACTGCGCGCTCCAGGCCGGCCGCCCCGCCCCCTTCCTGCCGGTCGAGGCGATCGGGCTCGACGCGGACGGGCGCTTCGTGGACGCGGCCGGCGCCCCGATCGGCTGCCTGTTCAAGCTCTACCCGTGGGAGTGGATGTTCGCCGACCCGTTCGGCCGCGCGGTCGGCGCGGCCACGACCCGGTTCCTGGAGCCGCCCTGGAAGGCGGTGCTCTCCAACAAGGGGCTGCTGGCCCATCTCTGGGCGATGGCGCCGGGCCATCCCAACCTGCTGCCGACCTATTTCGAGGAGGACCCCGCCAAGGCCGCGCTGGGCCGGAGCTTCGTGAAGAAGCCCCTCTACGGGCGCGAGGGCGCCAACGTGCTGATCGTGCGCGACGGCGCCGTCGCGGCGCGCGACGAGGGGCCCTACGGCGGCGAGGGCTACGTGCGGCAGGCCCTGGCGGAGCTGCCCGATTTCGCGGGCCGCCGCGCGCTGGTCGGCAGCTGGATGGTCGGCGACCGGCCCGCCGGCCTGTGCCTGCGCGAGTCGGACGGCCTCATCACGACCGACCGGGCCCGGTTCGTGCCGCACCTCATTGACCCGTGACCTAGTCCCGCGCCGCCGCGGCTCACCGGCCCAGCGCCGCGAGCTCCCGCCGCATGTTCGACCGCGCCGGCCCCTCCAGCTCCGCCCGGGCCCGGACGGTGACGAACAGCGGCCGGCCGGATGCGAGGGCCCCCCGCAGGAAGGCCGCGCGCCCCTGCCGGTAGGCGGCCGCGCCCACGACCGGGACGAATTCCCGCGCCACGCCGGCGGCGTAGCCGTCGTAGGCGGCGGGCGCCGCCCCCAGGATCGCCATGTCCAGGTCGAGGAAGAGCGCGACGTCCGCGGCGAGCGCGGCCGGGAGACCGTCCGGGACGGCGTGCCGCTCGGTCGCCAGGATCATCGTCTCGGCCGCCGCCAGCGTGGGCGCCGGGACCGCGCCCTCCGGCAGCGCCCGCAGGAGCGCGGCGCTGCGGCGCTCGTTGTCCGCGGCGCCCGGCCGGTAGACGGCGTCGTGGAACCAGATCGCCAGTTCCACCGCGTCGGGATCCCGGACCGTCCCGCGGCGGGCGCGGAACGCCTCCAGCAGCGCGTCGATATGCGCCTGGCCGTGATAGACCCGGTGCGGCTCGGCCAGCCGGGCGCGCAGGTCAGCCAGGATGCGGGGATGGCCGTCGAGCATCGGCCGATCCTCTACCCGATCCGCCGCCGCGGGACGAGGCGGATCGCGCCGCAGGCCCGGGAAGACGCTCCGGGCACCCGCGATGGACTTCCCGGCCTCGCACTCCGACGCCCCGCGAGATCATCGTCCCCGTGACGATGATCGGGGATGTGATCGTCGAACGCCCCGATAGACGCGCCGCTGTCGATCCCGAGAGATCTATTGGGCGCGATCGACCCGATCCCGCGTCTGGTCTTCGCGCGGAACGCCGGCTACAGGGGCAGAACCATCCGGAGGATCCCCAGCGCCCATGAGAGCGACGAGCCTGAGAACGACGACTTGGTTGATGCTGACGGCGCTGCTCGCCGCCGCCCCGGCCCGTGCGCAGGCCCCCGCGCAGGCCCCCGCCCCGGCACCGGCGGGGCCGGCGACCAAGCCCGAGAGCGATCCGGCTCAGGAGACGATCCGCAAGCTCAACGCCTATGTCGGGCTCCTCAACCGGACCCTGCGGGCGCAGGAATCGCTCGGCCGCTATCAGAGCTGGGTCAACATGAAGACCGGTCCGACCGGCCGCGAGCGGATCATCTACGGCCTCTACGGGCTCTACGACGTGCGCGGCGAGATCGCGAAGGCGGAGGCCGCGACGGCGCAGCCGCCCGCGATGCCGGACCTCGACGGCGCCGTGAAGACCTACATCGCCGCCTATCAGGCGCTCGCCCCGACGGTCACCGAGGCGGAGGGCTACTACGAGCGGCAGGATTACCGCGCGGACAAGATGGAGCAGGGCAAGGCGCTCCACGCCAAGCTCGCCGTCGCGGGGCCGGCCTTCCTGGCGGCGCGCGCCAAGGTCGACGCCGCGCTGCGGGTCGAGAAGGAGAAGAGCGACGCGCTGGAACTCGCCGCCATCGAGGCGCGGGAGGGCCGCAAGGCGCGCTGGCACGTCGCGAACGTGATGACCGCCTGCCGCAAGGTCATGGACCTGCTGCCCACCGACGCCAAGCCGGTCGTCGACATGGCGGCCTTCGACGCCGCGCTCGGGCGCTACGCCGTCGCCGTGAAGGACATGGACGGGTACAGCGCCGCCAACCCGAACTCCTTCCACGTGTTCGAGAGCCGGCCGCGCGCGCTCCTGGGCAAGCTGCGCGAGTTCGACGACAAGCTCGCCAAGGCCAGGGGCGACGCCCGGCGCGGCGCCGGGCGCGACGTGACCTGGATCGTGAACGACTACAACATGATGGTGTCGACCGCGCAGACGGCCACGACCTTCTCGCGGTGACCGGGGGCGTCCGGGACCCGGGCCCCCGTCAGCGGGCGCTCCGGCCCGGTTCCGTCAGCCGCAGCGAGGTCGCGGCCGCGGTGACGGCCGCCTGCCAGCGCGCCTGCTCGGCCGCGGGGTAGCGGACGCGCAGGGTGACGAAGGCGCCGCCGCGGCCGCCCGCCAGCAGGGTCTTCCGATACAGGATCCCGGCCGCCGTCGTGCAGGAGAGCACGATCCAGCCGGGCTTGCGCGCCGCGTATTCCGGCGGCTGCCGCAGGCAGGTCTTCCGGTCCGCGGCCACGACGGCGTCGAGATCCTGGTCGAGCACGTCGTTCAGGCCCGACACCGTCAGGTGCAGGTGGCCGTCGGCCGAGCGGAAGGCCTGCCCGTCGCCGTTGTCCGGCGGCGGCTCCGCGACGAGGTCGGCGGGCACGTCGACGGAGAAGCCGAAACGGGCGTTGACCACGTGGCGCAGCGCCGGCGTGTCCGGCAGCGCCCGGCTCCAGTCGCGCCGGACCTGCGCGATCCGCGCGGTGTAGGCCCGCGTCAGGCAGGCCGTGTCCGGGCAGGCATCGCGGACCCGCGCGCGCCAGCGCGCGTGGTCCTCGCCGAAGGTGTCGATCGCCTGGCCGGTCTCGCCGTCGACCCCGCGCGTCTCGCCCACGATCCGGTCGAACAGGCGCCTGAGTTCCTCGTCCAGCCGCGTCAGGGCGGGGTCGGCACAGATCAGCGTCTCGACCCTGTCCCGAATCCCGGCGCAATCCGGCGCCGCCCGGGCGCCGACGGTGCCGAGCGCACAGACTGCGCCGACGAGGCCGGATCGGAGGATCGATCGGGGGAACGATCGCGGGCTCAGGCGCGCCGGACGGGCTTGGCTACGCACGGATATCCCTCCTGTGGCGGTCTGGACGCGATCGGCCGTCGGGCCTTCCGGATCCGGGCAGGATGGCGCGCCGCCGCTCATCGGCCCGTCGTGGTCTTGAGCATCAGGATGTCGATGTCGCGCCGAGGCACGTAATCCGTCACGACGCTCTCGAAGGTCGTCGGGCCGGTCTTGCGGAGTCCGGTGGCGCAGAACGACACGAGCGTCGTCGGATCGCCCTTGTCCACGGTCAGCTTGAACGTGCCGATCGGCCCGGCCCAGTTGCCGCCGGAGGTGATCACGTAGGACAGGTACTGCTCGAAGGCCTGCACCCCCTGCCCGCCCGCCGCCGCGATCCTGCGGGCGAGCCCCTGGGCCGCCTTCAGGAAGGCCGCGTCCGTGCAGTATTTCCGCGCGTACTCGGCCTTCTCGTCGGCGCCCTCGGTCGGGGTCCCGAACGACAGGCTGGAGAGGCCGCCGACGCCCGGAACGTAGCTCTGCCGGACGACGACGTCGCGGCCCGCCGGGAAGACCTGCCGGCGCCAGAACTTCGACCGCAAGGTCCAGACCGGGAACAGGCTCGTCGTGCCCTTGCCCATGTCCTGGGGCTCCAGGAGGCCGTCCGCCACGAGGCCGCGGCGCTGATCGGCGCCCAGGGCGGCCAGCGCGGCCTCGGTCGCCTCGACCGTCGGGACGAGGGGGATGCCGAGGCTCCGCAGCCGCCCGGTCACCTCGACCTCCGGCTTGCCGGCCGGCGTGACGAAGGCGCGCTGCTCGACCTGCGAGTCGACCGGCCGGCCGTCGACCTCGGTGGTGAAGCGGAGGAAGTTGTCGTGCTTCGGGTCGGCGATGCTCAGCATCGCGTCGGGACCCCCGGAGATGTCGGGCATCGGGAACGCGATCGTCGTCTCGACGTCCCGGTCGGTCAGGTTGCGAAAGCGGTAGACGATCCGCACCGCCTTCTCGGACAGGAAGAGGTCCTCGGAGACGAGGGCGATCCGGTCCGTCTTCTCCAGGACGAGACCGCCGGTCGCGAGGGTCGCGACGCTGTCGTCGGCCCGGGCCGGACGCGGCAGGGCCGACGACAGAGCCGTCGACAGAGCCACCGACAGGATCACCGGCAGGAGCAGGGTCAGGCGCGGGATGCGGGTCGTGGATGGGATTCGCACGGCTGTCGGGCTCGCGGGTTGGATCCGTCGGTGCGGGGCGGGGTGAGAACCGGCGCGTCGCCGGTCAGCGATCGGCGGGCGGGTCTCGGACGATCCGGTCACGCCTCCGGCTCAGTCGCGGAGCGGGCTCGGCAACCGTCGGTCCCGGTGGGAGACGGGCCTCGATCCGCCGCCCCAGAGCGGTGAGCGCTTCGGCGAAGGCGTCATCGGTCGCGGCACACCATCCTCCCCGCGGCGCGCCCGCACGCGCACCGCCGAATCTCGGACGGACCGAATGGAAGCTTTCGGGCAGAGTTGAGGCCGACCGAGAGGGCCATGTCAGGTCGAGGCGTCAGGTCGAGGCTGTGAGAAGACACCGCCGTCGGCGGCCGCGCGCGATTGCGCCGCCGCGACCGTTCGGTCTATCGGCTGCCCGGGATGGCCGGCGGCCCCGGGCGCCGGCTCGATCCGCGACGATCTGCGAGGAGCGCCCCGTGCCAGCCGAAGACGCCCCGATCGGCCGCTTCCCGATCCCCCGCCTGGAGACGCTGCCGGACGACATCCGCGCGCGCATCGAGGCGGTGCAGGAGAAGTCCGGCTTCATCCCGAACGTGTTCCTGGTGCTCGCCCACCGTCCGGACGAGTTCCGGGCGTTCTTCGCCTACCACGACGCGCTCATGGACAGGCCGGGCAACCTGACCAAGGCCGAGCGCGAGATGATCGTGGTGGCGACCTCGGCCATCAACCAGTGCCAGTACTGCGTGATCGCCCACGGGGCGATCCTCCGGATCCGCGCCAAGGATCCGCTGATCGCCGACCAGGTGGCGATCAACTACCGCAAGGCCGACATCACCGACCGGCAGAAGGCGATGCTCGACTTCGCTATGCTGGTCAGCCAGTCCGCCCACCAGGTCGGGGAGGCCGCGTTCGCGGCGCTCAGGGCCCACGGCTTCGACGACGCGGATGCCTGGGACATCGCCGCCATCGCGGCCTTCTTCGGCCTGTCGAACCGGCTGGCGAACGTCAGCAACATGCGGCCCAACCCGGAATTCTACGCGCTGGGTCGCGGCTGACGGCGCGGCGTCCGTCCCTCGCCGCCGGCGAGCGGACCGCCGGGGCGGTTTCCGGGTGTCCGCCACCCCTTCAGAGGGCTCGGCGCCCCGCGGGACCGCCGGAGCCCCGCCGTGCGACCTGGCGTCGCGCGCGGGGAGCGGATGAAACGGCTCCGGCCCTCTGAGCCCGACGGCGACCGCGCGCGGGGACGGGGCGCGCCGTCCTTACCAGTGCTTTAAGCCTATAGGAGCCGCCCGGTCCGGCTGTTAACAGGCGTTAAATTTTGTGGCCGACCCGGTGAGGGGGCGAATCCCGGCTTGAACCTTCGAAGCGGCGCGGCCCAGCGTCTCGACCTGACCGCGTGCGATCGCGAGCCCATCCACATCGTCGGCAGCGTCCAGCCGCACGGGTTCCTGCTCGGCCTCGAGGCCCGGTCCCTCACCATCGTCCAGGCGAGCGCCAACGCCCCCGCGGCGGCCTCCGTCGGCACCGTCCTCGACGCGGCCCTGCCCGACCTCGCGGCCGTCGTCCGCCACCACCTGGAGGCGGCGGAGCCCCAGGACGGCGCCCTCTATCTCCGGACGGTGACGCTGGAGACCGCCGGCGGGCGCCAAGCCTACGAGGTTGCGGCCCACCGGGTCGACGAACTCGTCGTGCTGGAGCTGGAGGAGATCGACGCGGCCGCGGCCGAGATCGGCGTCGACGTGCTCACCCCGCGCCTGCGGGCCTTCGTCGAGCGCCTGCAGACCGCCCGCACCGTCGAGGACCTCTGCCAGTTCGTCGCCGAGGACATCCGCCAGATCACCGGCCTCGACCGGGCCCTGGTCTACCGGTTCGACCGCGACTGGCACGGCACGGTGCTGGCGGAGGCCGGCAACGGCGTCCTGCCCTCCTACCTCGACCTGCGCTTCCCCGCCTCCGACATCCCGGCCCAGGCGCGCGAGCTCTACCGCCGGAACCGGCTGCGCATCATTCCGGATGCCGGCTACGTCCCCGTGCCGATCCGGCCGGCCACCACGCCTTCCGGCAAGCCGCTGGACCTCAGCCAGTCGGTGCTGCGCTCGGTCTCGCCGGTCCATGTCGAGTACATGCGCAACATGGGCACGATGGCGTCCATGTCGGTGTCGATCCTCGTCGACGGCGCCCTCTGGGGCCTGATCTCCTGCCACAACCGCGCGCCCAGGCGCGTGCCCCTCCAGGCGCGCAATGCCTGCGACGTGCTCACCCAGATCTTCGCCCTGCAGCTCTCGGCCCGCGAGCGCGGCGCCCAGTCCGAGAAGCGGCTGGCGCTGGGCGCCGTGCAGGCGCGCCTCCTCGCGTTCATGGCCGAGGAGGACAGCTTCGTCGACGGCCTGCTCAACCACCCCGACGACGTCCTGGCCCTGGTGGACGCGACCGGCGCCGCGGTGGTCACGGCGGACCGCTGCCGGCTGCTCGGGGCGACGCCAACCGAGCGCGAGGTCCGCGCCCTCTATCGGTGGCTGTCCGAGCGCGAGGATGCCGAGGAGGTCTTCGTCTCCGAGGCCCTGTCGGAGGCGTTCCCGGCCGCCGCCGCCTTCGCCGACCGGGCGAGCGGCCTCCTGGCGATCTCGGTCTCGAAGAAGTACGCGAGCTACATCCTCTGGTTCAGGCCCGAGGTCGTGCGGACGGTGAAGTGGGGCGGCAACCCCGTGAAGGCCGTCCGGCCCGACCCGGAGGGCGGCCCGGACCGGCTGCACCCGCGCAAGTCGTTCGAGATCTGGAAGGAGACCGTGCAGGGCCGCTCCCTGCCCTGGTCCGACCCGGAGGTGGAGGCCGCCAAGGACCTGCGCGCCTCGGTGCTCGGCATCGTGCTCCGCCGGGCCGAGGAGCTCGCCGCCATGAGCGAGGAGCTGCAGCGCTCGAATAAGGAGCTGGAGGCGTTCTCGTACTCGGTCAGCCACGACCTGCGCGCGCCGTTCCGCCACATCGTCGGCTACGCGAACCTGCTCAAGACCCGCGAGGGCGCCCAGCTCTCCGACAAGGGCCGGCACTACGTGGAGACGATCATCGAGGCGGCCTTCTCGGCCGGCACCCTGGTCGACAGCCTCCTGAGCTTCTCGCAGATGGGCCGGCACGCCCTCAACAAGGTCTGGGGCGACATGAACGCCCTGGTCGAGGAGGTCCGCCGGAAGGTCCTGCGCGACGTCACCCCCGACCGGACCCTCCGCTGGGAGATCGCGCCCCTGGGCCGCGCCTACGCCGACCCGGTGATGCTGCGGCTCGTCATCGAGAACCTGCTGTCGAACGCCGTGAAGTACACCCGCGGCACCCCGGAGGCGGTGATCGCGATGGGCAGCCTCCCGCCCCGGGAGGGCGAGGCGGTTTACTACGTGCGCGACAACGGCGCCGGCTTCGACATGGCCTACGTCGACAAGCTGTTCGGCGTCTTCCAGCGGCTGCACCGGGTCGAGGAGTTCGAGGGCACGGGCATCGGCCTCGCCAATGTCCGCCGCATCGTCGAGCGCCACGGCGGCCGGACCTGGGCCGAGGGCAGGCTCGGCGCGGGCGCCACCTTCTACTTCACCCTGCCCATCCGGGAGGAGGCCCACTGATGGCGGGACTGAAGCCCATCCTCCTGGTCGAGGACAACCCGAACGACATCGAGCTGACGCTGGCGGCGCTCGAATCGAGCCAGCTCGCCAACGAGATCGTCATCTGCCGCGACGGCGCCGAGGCCCTCGACTTCATCTACCGGCGGGGCGCGCACGAGAAGCGGCAGGCCCAGGACCCCGCGGTGGTCCTGCTCGACCTGAAGCTGCCGAAGGTCGACGGCCTGGAGGTGCTCGCCAAGATCAAGGGCGACCCGGTCACCCGCCAGGTGCCGGTGGTGATGCTGACCTCGTCCCGCGAGGAGACCGACCTCGTGCGCTCCTACGATCTCGGGGTGAACGCCTTCGTGGTGAAGCCGGTCGCCTTCGAGGAGTTCTTCGCGGCGATCAAGGAGATCGGCGTGTTCTGGGCCCTCCTCAACGAGCCGCCGCCGTACCGGGGAGGCTGGCCATCGAACGCGTGATCGGACCTTCCGCGGGGCCGCTGCGGGTCCTCCACCTGGAGGACAGCGACCTCGACGCCGAGCTGATCGAGGCCGAGCTGGAGACCCTCGGGCACCCGGTCGCGATCGAGCGGGTGATGACCCGCGACGCCTTCGCCCGCGCGGCGGTCGCCGGCCGGCACGACCTGATCCTGGCGGACTACGTCCTGCCGACCTTCGACGGCGTGAGCGCCCTCGGCATCGCCCGGGCGCAGTGCCCCGACACGCCGTTCATCTTCTGCTCGGGCACGCTCGGCGAGGACGTCGCGGTCGAGGCCCTGAAGAACGGCGCCACCGACTACGTCGTCAAGCAGCGCCTCGACCGCATGCCGCGCACGATCGTCCGGGCGCTGGCCGAGGCGCGGGCCCGCGCCGACAAGCGCGAGGCCGAGGCCGCCCTGCAAGCGCTCAACGAGACGCTGGAGGTGCGCATCGCCGAGCGGACCCGCGAACTCGCCGCGGCGAACGAGGCCCTCCAGGCCCAGATCGTCGAGCGGGAGCGGGCGGAGGACGCCCTGCGGCTCGCCCAGCGCCTGGACGCGGTCGGCCAGCTCACGAGCGGCGTCGCGCACGACTTCAACAACCTGCTGACGGTGATCGCCGGCAACATCGAGTTCCTCGAGAGGGTCGTGTCCGACACCCGCTCGAAGCGCCGCCTCGCCATGATGCGCGGGGCCGCCGAGCGCGGCGCCCGGCTCACCGCGCAGCTGCTCGCCTTCTCCCGGCGCCAGCGCCTGGAGCCGACGCCGGTCAGCCTCAACCAGACGGTCGCGTCGATGCGCGACCTGCTGCAGAGCTCGATCGGCGGCGCGGTCCGGATCGAGACGACCCTCCAGCCCGACCTGTGGCCGGCCCTGGTCGACGCCACCCAGATCGAGCTGGTGATCCTGAACCTCGCCATCAACGCCCGCGACGCGATGGCGGTGGGCGGCCGGCTCGCCATCGAGACCGCCAATGTCAGCGTCACCGGGGCGCCGACTCGGCCCGAGCAGCCGGCGCCCGGCGCCTACGTCATGGTGGCGGTGAGCGACACCGGCACCGGGATGACGCCGGACGTGCTGGCCCGGGTGTTCGAGCCGTTCTTCACCACCAAGGAAGTCGGCAAGGGGTCGGGTCTCGGGCTCGCCCAGGTCTACGGCTTCGTCAAGCAGTCCGGCGGCGGCATCCGGATCGACACGGTCGCGGGCGAGGGCACCTCGATCAAGGTCTACCTGCCCCGGGCCGCGGAGCCCGAGGGTGCCGTGCCCCGCCTGCCGGCCGCGGCCGAGGCCGCGCGGACGCACCCGCCCGGGAGCGGCCCCCGGCTCCTCGTGGTCGACGACGACGCCGAGGTGCGCGAGGTGACGACGACCCGCCTGATCGAGGCCGGCTACGCGGTGCGCGAGGCGGCCTCGGGCCTCCAGGCCCTGGCCGCCCTGGAGGCGGATCCGGGCGTCGACCTCGTCGTGATGGACTTCGCCATGCCGGGCATGAACGGGGCCGAGACGGCCCTGGAGGTGCGGAAGCGCTGGCCGGCGCTGCCGGTCCTGTTCGTCACCGGCTTCGCCGACACCACCGCCCTGACCGAGGCCGGCGCCGTCGGCGCCGACGCGATCGTGCTGAAGCCGTTCCGCGTCGGGGAACTCGAGGGCAAGGTCGCCGCCGCCCTGGCGGCGCGCCCGCCGGCGCAGCTCCGGCTGATCTCGGGCCGCGACAGGAGCGCCTGAGGGGGACGTCGCGCGGGCGTCCCGCTTGCGTCTCTGGGGCTCTCCCGGGCGTTCTCCACACGGCGTGCGGGCCCCGCACGGTGTCCCGGGCGGCGCGTGCGCGCCGACGCGGTTGCGCGAACCCGCCCGCTGGGGCACCGATGGCGCTGTCCTGTCCCGCCGGTTCCTCGCCCCATGTCCGAGTCACGCGCCTGGTCCGATGCCTGAGACCGTCGGGACCGCGCCCCCGGCCTTCCTCGCGGAGGGCGGCGCGATGGGCGCCCGGATCCGCGCCCACGACTGGTCCGGCTCGCCGCTCGGCCCGCCGGACAGCTGGGCGCCCTGCCTGCGGGCGACCCTGAGCCTGATCCTGGGATCGCGGTTCCCGATGTTCGTGGCGTTCGGGCCCGACCTCGTCTTCCTCTACAACGACGCCTACGCGGAGATCCTGGGCGACAGGCATCCCGCGGCGCTCGGCGCGCGCTTCCGCGACGTCTGGAAGGAGATCTGGCCGGAGATCGGCCCCCTGATCGACCGGGCGCTCGCCGGTGCGGCGACGTGGTCCGAGAACATGCCGCTGACCATGAACCGGCACGGCTACGACGAGCCGACCTGGTTCACCGCCTCGTACGCGCCGGTGCGCGACGAGGCGGGCCGGGTCGCCGGCCTGCACTGCGCCTGCACGGAGACGACCGGCCGCGTCCAGGCCGAGGCGCGCCTGCGCGAGGCGGAGGCCCGGATCCGGGCCCTCGCCGACCACCTCCCGGGCGGCTACGTCTACCAGCTCGCCATGGCCCCCGACGGCGCCGACCGGCGCTTCCTCTACGTGTCGCAGGGTTTCGAGCGCATGACCGGCCTGGCGGCCGGGGACGTGCTCGCCGACCCGGCGGTCGCCTACGACCTGATCCTGCCGGAATACCGCGCCGCGGTCGCCGAGGCGGAGGCCGCCGCGATCCGCGACCTCGCGCATTTCGACGTCGCGGCGCCCATGCGCCGGCCGGACGGCACCCACGTCTGGACGCGCATCGTCTCGGCCCCCCGCCGCGTCGGCGACACGCTGGTCTGGGACGGGCTGCATCTCGACGACACGGTGCGCCGCCGGACCGAGGAGCAGCTGCGGGAGAGCGAGCGGCGCCTGCGGCTCGCGACCGAGGCGGCCGAGATCGGCCTCTGGGACGTCGACGTCGTCGCCGACACCCTGTTCTGGCCCGCGCGGGTCAAGGCGATGTTCGGCATCTCGGCCGACGTGCCGGTCACGATGGCCGATTACTACGCCGGCCTGCATCCCGAGGACCGGGCGGCCACGAGCGCGGCCTACGCCTCCGCCCTCGATCCCGCGCGGCGCGCCGTCTACGACGTGGAGTACCGCACCGTCGGCAAGGAGGACGGCGTCGTGCGCTGGGTCGCCGCCAAGGGGCGCGGGATCTTCGAGGGCGCGCGCTGCGTGCGGGTGATCGGCACGGCGATCGACATCACCGCCCGCAAGCAGGCCGAGGAAGCCCTGCGCGCCAGCGAGGCGCAGTTCCGGGTCCTGTCGCAGGTGCTGCCGAACTTCGTCTGGGCGACCGACGCGGCCGGGGCGGCGAACTGGTTCAACGCGCGCGTCTACGCCTACGCGGGCCGGGAGCCCGGCACCCTCGACGGCGCGGGCTGGCGGGGGATCATCCATCCCGACGATCAGGACCGGGTCGACGAGGAATGGCGGGCGGCCGTCCGGTCGCGGGCCGACTACCAGTCCGAGTACCGCCTGCGCCGCGCCGACGGCGCGTATCGCTGGTTCCTGGCCCGGGCGCAGCCGGTCCTGGGCGCCGACGGCGCTGTCACCCGCTGGGTCGGCACCAGCACCGACATCGACGACCAGAAGCGGCTCATGGCCGAGCTCGTGCGCTTCAACCTGACCCTGGAGCAGCGCGTGGCCGAGCGCACGGCCGAGCACGACCGGGTCTGGCGCAACTCGCGCGACCTGCTGGCCGTGGTCGGGGCCGACGGCATCTTCCGCGCGGTCAATCCGGCCTGGCAGACGATCCTGGGGCACGAGCCCGCCGCGGTGGTGGGGCGCAGCTTCCTGGACTTCATCTGGCCCGAGGATGCGGGCGCGACCCAGGAGGCGCTCGAAGCGGCCGCCGCGGCGCGCGACCTGACCGATTTCGAGAACCGCTACCGGCACAGGGACGGCACCCTGCGGCTGATCTCGTGGCGCACCTCCGTCGAGGGCGCGCAGGTCTACGCCTACGGCCGCGACGTCACCGCCGAGA
The DNA here is from genome assembly GCF_021398735.1 of Methylobacterium oryzae. NCBI lineage: Bacteria > Pseudomonadati > Pseudomonadota > Alphaproteobacteria > Hyphomicrobiales > Methylobacteriaceae > Methylobacterium > Methylobacterium oryzae. The sequence goes on along the minus strand of NZ_CP090349.1, from coordinate 333,126 downwards.
AGGCCCAGGCCGAGGCGCTCCGGCACGCCGAGGAGGCGCTGCGGCAGTCGCAGAAGCTGGAGGCGGTGGGCCAGCTCACCGGCGGTGTCGCCCACGACTTCAACAACCTCCTGACGATCATCCGCTCGTCGGTCGACTTCCTCCGCCGGCCGGACCTGGCGGAGGAGCGCCGGTCCCGCTACCTCAACGCCGTCTCGGAGACGGTGGACCGCGCGGCGAAGCTCACCGGCCAGCTCCTCGCCTTCGCGCGGCGACAGGCGCTGAAGCCCGAGATCCTCGACGTCGGCGCGCGGCTGCGCGGCGTGGCCGACCTCCTCGACACGGTCACGGGCGCCCGCATCGCGGTCGTGACCGAGCTGCCGGAGCGGCCCTGCTTCATCCGGGTCGATCTCAGCCAGTTCGAGACCGCGCTGGTCAACATGGCGGTGAACGCCCGGGACGCCATGGACGGCGCCGGAACGCTGACCCTGCGCCTGCGCTGCGGCGCGGCGCTGCCGCCGATCCGCGGCCATGCCGGCGCGCCCGGCCCGTTCGCGGCGATCGACCTCGTCGACACCGGCACCGGCATCGCGCCGGACGTGCTGGCGCGGGTGTTCGAGCCGTTCTTCACCACCAAGGAGGTGGGCAAGGGCACCGGACTCGGCCTGTCCCAGGTCTTCGGCTTCGCCAAGCAGTCCGGCGGCGACGTCGCGGTCGAGAGCGCGCCCGGCCGCGGCGCCACCTTCACGCTCTACCTGCCGCAGGTCGAGCCCGAGGCGTCCTGCGCCGCCGCCGCGGAGGCCGCCGCCCTCGACCCCGGCGGCGCGGGGCAGCGGGTTCTGGTGGTGGAGGACAGCATCGAGGTCGGCCGCTTCGCCACGCAGATCCTGGAGGATCTCGGCTACGCGACGACCTGGGCGACCAACGCCGAGGAGGCGCTGGACCAGCTCGGGGCCGACGGCGCGGCCTTCGACGCCGTGTTCTCCGACGTGGTCATGCCCGGCATGGGCGGGATCGCGCTGGCCCGGCTCCTCCGGCAGCGGATGCCGCACCTGCCGGTGGTTCTGGCCTCCGGCTACAGCCACGCCCTCGCCCAGGAGGGGATCCGCGACTTCGAGCTGCTGCCCAAGCCCTACTCCGCCGACCAGGTCTCGCGCGTGCTGCGCAAGGTCGTCGGCGCGCGGCGGAGGCGGCCGAGGGGCGGGCAGCCGGGCGGGCAGCCCTGACGCGGCGGGGCGCTGCCGGGACCAGCGGAGACCTGACAGAGACCTGACAGAGACCTGACAGAGGCCTGACGCCGCAGCCGGGCGGCGACGGGCGGTCCCGGCGCCATGTTCCCGCGGGAGGTTCCGCGCGCGGGAGACGCCGCGCCCGCCCCCGGAGGTCCCATGGACAGGGTCATGTACGCGCTCGTCACCCTGGCGGAGGCGGTGCTCGGGATCTTCGGCGTGCGGGCGCTCTACGAGCAGCCCGCCTACGCGGTCGTCGAGCGCCTCGACCGCGGGGTCGAGATCCGGTCCTACGCGCCGCGCCTCGCGGTCGAGACCGACGCGCGCGGCCAGGGCGACGGCGACGCCTTCGGGCGGCTGTTCCGCTACATCACCGGCGCGAACCGGGCCGGGGACCGCATCGCCATGACGGCGCCGGTCGAGAGCGGCGGCCAGCGCATCGCCCAGCCCATCGCCATGACCGTCCCGGTGGAGCGGGACGGCACCGGCACGATGCGGTTCTTCCTGCCCCGCGCGGTGGCGGCGGCCGGGGCGCCGGCCCCGACCGAGCCGGGGGTCCGGCTGGTCGAGGTCCCGGCCGAGCGGGTCGCGGCCCTGCGCTTCTCCGGCCGCCTCACCCCGGAGGCGCGGGCCGCGCAGGCGGGCATCCTCGCCGCCGTCCTGGCGGCGGCCGGCCGCGCACCGGCGGGCGCGCCCTTCGTCATGGGCTACGACCCGCCCTTCGCGATCCCGTTCCTGCGCCGGAACGAGGTCGCCGTCCGCCTGCCGCCGCCGTGAGAGCCGGGACCGGTCCTGACGACCCGGTGGGCGGCCTCGGACGCCGCCCCGGAGGACCGGCCCGATTGCGCAATTATCCCGCGATGTCCTTCATAATAATCCCGAAGACTTGCCGCTATCTTCCTCTTCTGTTGTCTTTGCGCCACAGGCCCGATCATTCGAGCCCGCAAGTCGTCCCCCGCAGGGATTAAACAGAATGTGAATTGAGGTCGCGGCCCGACCCGAGATCAGTGAGGCGCACGCAGCCGACGCGAAGCGGCGCGTGCCTTCGAATCCAGGTTGGGGGAAGATATGCGGGCCCTGCGAGGCAGCTTGATCGCGTCCGTGGCTCTGTTGCCGGGTGTCGCGCAGGCTCAACAATCCGTCACCCTCGGCGAGATCAGCGTCGTCTCGACGTCGCCGGTGGGTGCGGGCGGCGGCAATTCCAGCGGCGCCCAGAATCTCGATACGCTCGCCCAGGCCGCGCCGACCTTGCCGGCCCCGGCCGGCGGGGTGCGGCTGCGCGGCTCCGAGCAGCCGCTCAACAAGATCCCCAGCACCGTCGAGACCGTCACGGCCCGGCAGATCGAGGTCGATCAGGGCTCCGACAACGTGATCGCCACGCTGGCGCGGCGCACGCCCGGGGTGAACCTCAACGACTCGCAGGGCAATTCGAACCGGGTCGATCTCAGCTACCGCGGCTTCACGGCCTCGTCGGTGCAGGGCGTGCCGCAGGGGCTCGCCGTCTACCAGAACGGCGTGCGCATCAACGAGGCCTTCGGCGACGTCGTCAATTTCGACCTGATCCCGCCGCAGGCGATCCAGCGCATCGACGTGGTCACCGGCAACCCGGTCTTCGGCCTCAACGCCATCGGCGGCGCGGTCAACATCCAGATGAAGAACGGCTTCACCTGGCAGGGCACCGAGATCTCGGCCTGGGGCGGCTCGGACGCGCGCACCGCCGGCTACCTCGAGTACGGCAAGATCTCCGGTCCCTGGAGCTTCTACTTCACCGGCGACGGCCTGAACGACCGCGGCTGGCGCTACCAGAACCCGAGCACGATCGGCCGCCTCTACGCGGATCTCGGCTACCGCTCGCAGGATTCGGAGTTCCACCTGATCGGGCTCGCCGCCCGCAGCTTCTACGGCGCCGCCGCCGCCACGCCGGTGGACTTCACCCATCTCGACCCGCGGGCGATCTTCACCTACCCGCAGACCCAGACGACGCAGGTGGGCACGCTCCAGCTGACCGGCCGGGTCGACCTCTCGCCGACCTGGGACCTCGCCGGCAACGCCTATTACCGGCGCTTCAGCGAGTTCTACGTCGACGGCAACCAGGGCAACTTCGAGAACTGCAGCAGCCGCAGCAGCTTCCGGGGCTCGCTCTGCTACCAGGACGACGCGTTCAACGTGAACGCGCCGCCCACCAGCCAGGTGGCGGCGCGCCGGGCCTACGCCAACCAGTTCGCGATCCTCGGCCTGAACAACCAGACGATCCCGTTCGTCCGGAACATCCCGTACGGCACGATCGACACGACCCGGACGGAGGCCGAATCCTACGGCGGCTCGCTCCAGGCCGCCAACCGCGACCGGATCTTCGGCCTGAACAACGCCTTCGTGGTCGGCGGCAGCGTCGACGCCTCGAACTTCTCGTTCAAGTCGGCGAGCCAGCTGGGCGTGATCAACCCGAACCTGTCGATCACCGTCGATCCGAACAACCCGTACTACGGCACGATCCCGGGCCTCGGCACGCCGGACATCCGCACGCTGGGGGCGATCGGCCTCGCGCCGGGCAACGTCAGCGGCTCGACCCTGTATCTCGGCCTCTACGCCACCGACACGCTGGACGTGACCGACCGGCTGTCGCTGACCGGCGGCTTCCGGCTCAACTACGCCCGCATCCAGACCCGGGACCAGACCGGGTTCTCGCCGGACGTGACCGGCGTGCACGAGTACACCAAGGTCAACCCGCTCGCGGGCCTGACCTACCAGTTCGACCCGGCGCTGAACCTCTACGGCGGCTACTCGGAATCGAACCGCGCCCCGACCCCGCTGGAGCTGTCCTGCTCCAGCCCGACCCAGCCGTGCCTGCTGCCGAACTCGCTCGTGGCCGATCCGCCGCTCAAGCAGGTCACCGGCCGGACCTACGAGGCCGGCTTCCGCGGCGTGATCCCGGCCTTCCTGTCGGGCGGCGCCCTCACCTACAAGGCCGGCGTCTACCGCACCGACCTGAGCAACGACCTCTACCAGGTCGCCGTCGCGGGCAACGCCGCCCGCGCCTACTACATCAACGTCCCGGCGACCCGGCGCCAGGGCATCGAGGTCGGCGCCGAGTACGCGGTCACGCCCGACCTGCTAGTCTACGCCAACTACGCCCTGGTCGACGCGACCTTCCAGTTCAACGCGACCCTCTCGTCGCCCAACAACCCGCTGGCGAGCACCGGCGCGGCCGGCGGCGCCGTGGGCGGCGACGTGATCCCGAACGGCGGCATCCGCGTCCGGCCGGGCGACAAGATCCCGCTGATCCCCGATCACCAGATCAAGGCGGGCTTCGAGTACAGCATCACCCCGAACTGGCGCTTCGGCCTCAACGTCTCGGCGTTCTCGTCGTCCTACTACCGGGGTGACGAATCGAACCTCAACCGCAAGCTGCCGGCCTACTACGTGATGAACCTGACGACGAAGTATCAGGTCAGCAAGAACTTGGAGATCTTCGGGCTGATCACCAACCTGACCAACAACCGCTACGCCACGTTCGGCACCTTCGCCGAGACGGGCGCGGTCGCCGGCAACCTGTCGATCAACGACCCGCGGACCACGACCCTGGCGCAGCCGCTCTCGATCTACGCCGGCCTGACCTACCGGTTCGGGGCGGATCCGGTCCCGATGGCGCCGGAGCCGATCATCCGGAAGTACTGATCCCGTCCGCGGGACGATGATGCGAGGGGCCGGGGGATCCGCGGCCCCTCTTCCGTTCGAGCCCGCGCGCCTTCGCGCCCGGACGATGAGCCCGGTCTTTCAAACCCAGATGAGTGCGGCCGCCGACCCGATCTGTATCCCTGATCGGCCGCCGGCGAGGCTTGCGGGCGCTCCCGTCCCGGTCATCCCGATCCTGGAGACACCCATGCCGCGCTACTTCATCGACACCGCCGACCACGTCGCCGTCCGGGACGACGAGGGCACGGTCCTCTCGGACCGGGTCGCCCTGCGGGACCTGCTGCGCCGGACCCTGACGGCGCTCCTGCACGACGAGGGCGAGGAGACCGGGGTGAACGACTTCACCGCCAGCGCCTACGACGAGGACGGTCGCCTCGTGATGCGGGCCCGGGCCAGCTTCCACGTCGTGGACCCGTAGGGGACGCCCGGCAGGACGTCCCCGCACCCCGGTCAGGCCGCGTCCGGCATGCGGTCGAGGAGCTTGTCGAGGGTGATCGGGTAGTCGCGCACGCGGATGCCGGTGGCGTTGTAGATCGCGTTCGCGACCGCGGCGCCGACCCCCGAGATGCCGAGCTCGCCCACGCCCTTGGCCTTCATGGGCGAGGACATCGGGTCGACCTCGTCGAGGAAGATCACCTCCTGGTGCGGGATGTCGGCGTGGACCGGCACCTCGTAGCCGGCGAGGTCGTGGTTGGCGAAGAAGCCGCGCTTGGTGTCGACGACCAGCTCCTCCATCAGGGCCGCTCCGGTGCCCATCACCATCCCGCCGATCACCTGGCTGCGGGCGGATTTCGGGTTGAGGATGCGCCCCGCCGCGCAGACCGCCAGCATCCGCCGCACCCGGACCTCCGCCGTATAGGCATCCACCGCGACCTCGACGAAGTGGGCGCCGAAGGTCGAGACCTGCTGGGTCTTCGAGAACTCACCGAACTCGATCGCGTCCTCGGCCACGAGCTCGCCGTCGGCGGCGGCCCGGGCGAGCGGGATGGCGCGGTTGCCGGCGCGAACCTCGCCCTCCTCGAACACCGCGTCGGTGGCGTTGAAGCCGAGCTTCTGCGCGACCGCCTCCCGCAGCTTCACGCAGGCCGCGTAGACGCCCGCGGTCGACGAGTTGGCGCCGAACTGGCCGCCCGAACCCGACGAGACCGGGAAGTCCGAGTCGCCGAGCCGCGCCACGACCCGGTCGAGGGGCACGCCCATCATCTCGGCGGCGGTCTGCGCGATGATCGTGTAGCTGCCGGTGCCGATATCGGTCATGTCGGTCTCGACCGTGACCGTGCCGTCGGCGGAGAGCCGCACCCGGGCGCCCGACTTCAGCACCATGTTGTCGCGGAACGCCGCCGCCATGCCGTGCCCGACGAGCCAATGCCCCTCCCGGACCTGTCCGGGCTTCGGGTTGCGCCTGGCCCAGCCGAACCGCTCGGCGCCGAGCTTGAGGCAGCCGACGAGGTCGCGGTGGGAGTAGCGCAGGTCCGGCTGGGTCGGGACGACCTGCGTGTCGTTGCGGATGCGGAACTCCACCGGGTCGAGGCCGAGCTTCTCGGCCATCTCGTCCATGGCGACCTCCAGCACCGCGAGGCCCGGGGCCTCGCCGGGGGCGCGCATGGCGTTGCCCTCGGGCAGGTCGAGCCGGGCGAGCTTCATGGCGGTCAGGCGGTTCGCCCCCGCGTAGAGGTACTTGGTCTGGTTCACGGCCGTCTCGGGATCGCCCTCCGGCAGGTTGCCCGAGACGCTCTCGTGCGCGATCGCCGTGATGGTGCCGTCCCGCTGGGCGCCGATCCGGACCCGCTGGATCGTGGCCGGGCGGTGCGTGGTGTTGTTGGCGATCAGCGGGCGGGTCAGCGCCACCTTGACCGGTCGCCCGGTGGCCTTCGCGGCGAGCGCCGCCAGCACCGCGTCGGCGCGCACGAACAGCTTGCCGCCGAAGCCGCCGCCGACATAGGGCGCGTCGAGCCGGACCTTGTCCTTCGGCAGGCCGAGCATCTTGGCGAGGCTGCCGTGGCCCCAGCCGATCATCTGGTTGGCGGTCCAGAGCGTGACCCGGTCGCCGTCCCAGGCCGCCGTCGTGGCGTGCGGCTCCATCATGGCGTGGCTCTCGTCGGACGTCGTGTAGGTCGCGTCGAGCGTCACGGGGGCCTGCGCGAAGGCGCCCTCGAAGTCGCCGGTCCGCTCCTCGCCGTTGCCGCCGCTGCCCTCGCCGCTGTCGGCCGGGACCGGCTCGGCGGTCTTCGCCGCGGCGGCGAGGTCGAACGCACCGGCCTCGGGGGCGTAATCGACCGTCACCAGGAAGGCGGCTGCCCGGGCCTGCTCGAAGGTCTCGGCCACCACGACGGCGATCGCCTGATGGTAGTGCTGGATCACGTCGCCGCCGAACAGGTAGGCGACGTTCATCACGCCGCGCTCGATCCGCGGCGTGTCGAGGGTGGTGACGATCCCGATGACGCCGGGCGCCTGCCGGGCCGAGGCCGTGTCGATGCTGCGCACCCGGCCCTTGGCGATGGCGGAGCCCAGCACGTAGCCGTAGGCGGCGTCGGGGGCCGCGTCGTGGCGCTCGTACGCGTAGGGCGCGGTGCCGGTGGTCTTGTACTTGCCGTCGATGCGGTCGGTGGGCAGGCCGACGACCTTGAGGCGGTCGATCGGGTTCGGGCCCGCGGCGGTGTCGAACTTCATGGCTCAGGCCCTCGCTTGGTTGAGCGCGGCGCCGAGGGTCCGCTCGGCGAGCTTCAGCTTGTAGGCGTTCTCGTGGGTGGGCTTGGCGTCGGCGAAGACCCGGTCGGTCACGGCCCGGGCGCCCTTCGGGAGATCGGCCTCGGCCGCCTCGACCCGCCAGGGCTTGTGGGCGACGCCCCCGAAGGCGACGTGGCCGGAGCCGTCCTTGCCCAGGATCGCCGCCACCGAGACCAGCGCGTAGGCGTAGGAGGCGCGGTCGCGGACCTTGCGGTAGATGTGCGTCCCGGGAACGGGCTTCGGCAGCGTCACCGCGGTGATGAGCTCGCCGGGCTCGAGGTTCGTGTCGCGCGACGGGTCGTCGCCCGGCAGGCGGTGGAACTCGGCGATCGGGATCTTCCGCGCGGCGCCCCCGGCGTCGATCGTCTCCACGGTGGCGTCGAGGACGCGCATGGCCACCGCCATGTCGCCCGGATGCGTGGCGATGCAGGCCTCGCTGCCGCCGATCACCGCCAGCTGGCGGCTCACGCCGTCGAGCGCCGAACAGCCGGAGCCCGGCTGGCGCTTATTGCAGGGCTGGGCGGTGTCGTAGAAGTACGGGCAGCGGGTCCGCTGCAGCAGGTTGCCGGCGGTGGTCGCCTTGTTGCGCAGCTGACCGGAGGCGCCGGCGAGCAGCGCGCGGGCGAGGACCCCGTAATCCGCGCGCACCCGCGGATGGGCCGCGAGATCGGTGTTGCGCACCAGGGCGCCGATGCGCAGGCCGCCCTCCTCGGTCGGCTCGACCGCGTCGAGGCCGAGCCCGTTCACGTCGACGAGATGGCGCGGGGTCTCGATCTGCAGCTTCATCAGGTCGAGCAGGTTGGTGCCGCCGGCGATGAACTTGGCGTCGGGCGTGGCGGCGACGGCGGCGGCGGCCGCGGCGGGCGTGCCCGGGCGCTCGTACGTGAAGGACTTCATGCGCGGCTCCCGGCGACTTCGGTGATCGCCTCGACGATGTTGGAATAGGCGCCGCAGCGGCAGAGGTTGCCGCTCATCCGCTCGCGGATCTCGGTCTCGGTCACCTGCGGCGCGGCGCCGAGATCCGCCGTGACGTGGCTCGGGATGCCGGCCCGGATCTCCTCCAGGACGGCCACGCCCGAGCAGATCTGGCCCGGCGTGCAGTAGCCGCACTGGTAGCCGTCGTGCTTGACGAAGGCCGCCTGCATCGGGTGCAGGCTGTCGGGCTGCCCCAGGCCCTCGACGGTCACGATCTCGGCGCCCTGGTGCATGATCGCCAGCGTCAGGCAGGCGTTGATGCGCCGCCCGTCGACGATCATCGTGCAGGCGCCGCACTGGCCGTGATCGCAGCCCTTCTTGGACCCGGTCAGGTGCAGGTGCTCGCGCGCGGCGTCGAGCAGGCTGGTGCGGGTGTCGAGTTCGAGCGTGCGCCGCTCGCCGTTCACCGTGAACGTGACGGCGGCGAGGACCGGTGCGTCGGTCCGCGCAGGTCTGGCGCCCGGGTCCTGGGGCACGGTTTCGGCGCTCACCATCAAGTCTCTCTCCGGTTCAGATCACGAAGGCGCGGACGGGCTTCCGGTCGCCGGGGCCCGCGGGCGGAACATCCCGGCGGAACATCCCGGCAAGACATCCCGGCAAGACATCCCGCAAAGCGGCGGCACCCTGGATCGACTCCAAGGTAGAGCCCGCTCCCGCGATGGTCAGGGGGGGCGGCGCGGCCGGGGACGCGAAAGTTGCGGCGGGCGGCGCCGGGACCCGCCCAAACGAAAGGGCCGACCCGAAGGCCGGCCCCGATCGTCGCGCGGCGGACGCGCCTACTCGGCCGCGGTCATCTCGGCGGTGTAGTGGCCGCACCAGTCCTGGGCGGCGACCACCGGCCAGAGACCCTTGGACTCGGGTGCGGGCTGGCTGACCGGCGGGTTGAAGCGGCACAGGCCGGCATCGTTCTGCGCGACGGCGCCGTTGCCCTTGTGCTCGTCGAAGAACCGGCAGGTCTCGCACTTGGCGTTCATGGTCGGGCTCCTGTGAGGCCGGCGGCCCGGGGGCCGTCCCGGCGGGGGACGAGAGCTTGGACCTTAGAAGTGATCCAATCTGCGGGGCCAACGTCGGAGCGATCGGGCGGGTTCCCGGCGGCGGATCGGCGATCCCGCTCAGCCGACCGCGGCGAGGCCCGGCTCGGCCCGGGCGGACTCCTCGGCGGGGCCGGCGGGACCGCCGACCGCGGCGGCGTAGTCGGTGATCGGGCGCGGCCTGCCGAACAGGAAGCCCTGCATCTCGCCGCAGGCCTCCTCGGTCAGGAACTTCATCTGGGCGTGGGTCTCGACGCCCTCCGCGACGACGCCCATGCCGAGGCTGCGGCCGAGGCTGAGCACGGCCCGGACGATCACGGCGGCCTGCGGGCCGGTCCCGAGCTGCGCCACGAAGGAGCGGTCGATCTTCAGCTTGTCGAACGGGAAGGCCTGGAGGGTCGCGAGCGACGCGTAGCCGGTCCCGAAATCGTCCATGCTGATCCGGATGCCGTAGCTCTTCAGGCGGCGGAGGATGCCCACGGCCCGCGCCATGTCGTTGATGATGATGCTCTCGGTGACCTCCAGCTCCAGGCGGTCCGGCGAGAGACCGGTCTCGGCCAGGATCGCCAGGACGGTCTCGGGCAGGCCGGGCTTCTGGAACTGGCGGGGCGAGAGGTTGACGGCGACCTTCAGGGGCTGCGCCCACTGGGCCGCCTCGCGGCAGGCCTCGCGCAGCACCCAGTCGCCGAGCGCCACGATCAGGCCGGTCTCCTCGGCCAGGGGCACGAACACGTTGGGCGACACGCTGCCGCGGACCGGGTGGGTCCAGCGCAGGAGCGCCTCGAATCCGACGAGCGCCCCCGTGTGGCCCTCGACCTGCGGCTGGTAGTGCAGGCTCAGGGTGTTGTCGTCGAGGGCCTGGCGCAGGTCGCGCTCGAGCACCCGCCGCTCCTCGGCCTCCTCGTCCATGGCGGGGGTGAAGATCCGGTACGTGCCGCGGCCCTCGGCCTTGGCCCGGTAGAGGGCGAGATCGGCGCGGCGGTACAGCGGCTCGGCATCCGTCCCGTGCTCGGGGGCCAGCGCGATGCCGACGCTCAGGCCGACGCCGACCCGGTGGCCGCCCACGCTGAACGGGCTGTGGAACAGCGCGATGAGGCGCTCGGCCAGGACCTCGGCCTCGGCCGCGCCGCCGGCCGAGAGCACGGCGAACTCGTCGCCCCCGAGCCGGGCCACCGCCCCGTCCCCCGCGATGCCCCGCAGGCCGGCCGACACGCGCCGGAGGAGCTCGTCCCCGGCCTGGTGGCCGAGGCTGTCGTTCACGCTCTTGAAGCCGTCGAGGTCGAGGTACAGGACCGCGCAGGCGCCGCCGCGCTGGACGATGTCGACGAGGCTGCGCGCGAGGGTTTCGTGGAACAGCGCCCGGTTCGGCAGGCCGGTGAGGACGTCGTGGCGGGCGAGGCGCGCCACCTCGGCCTCCGCGGCCTTCCGCTTGGTGATGTCGGTGAAGGTCCGCACGAAGCCGCCATCCGCCAGGGGCACGGTGCGGATCTCGAGCACGAGGCCGTTGGGCCGCGCCCGCTCGTGAACCTGCGTCTGCCCGGCCTCGCCGCGCTCGATCCAGGTCCGGATCGAGCGGTCCGGGCGCCGGCGCTCGCGGCGGCTCGCCTCGTGGCGCAGCACCGCCCGGTAGCTCGGCCGCGCCTGCATCATCGCCCGGGGCAGGTCGAGGAGCGCCAGAGCCCGCTCGTTGCAGACCCGGACCACGCCGCCGGCGTCGACCATGATGAGGCCCTGGTCCATGCTGTCGAGGGTGGCGTCGAGCAGCAGGGTCTTCTCCCGCAGCATGCGGCCCTGCCGGGCCAGGGCGACGTTGATCCGGCGCAGGTGGTCCAGCATCAGCGTCAGCGCCGCGAAGGCCAGGATCACCGCCATCACGCCGGCGATGCCGCCGGCCAGGACGCCCCGGGCGAGGCCGAGCTGCGGGACCGCCAGGGCCGGGTCCGGCACCACGCGGGCGGCCGCCATGGCCAGGAAGTGCAGGACCGCGATGGCGAGGGTCAGGACGGTCGCGGCCGCGAGCCGGGCCCGCGCGCCCGCGCTGCCGACATGGATGGCCATGCCGGCGGCCGCGAGCCCGCAGCCCGCCGCGATCGCCGTGGCGGCCGTGGCGGGGTCCCAGGTGAAGTGTCCCGGCAGCCGCACGCCGGCGATGCCGAGGAAGTGCATGCAGGCGATGCCGATCCCGAGCACGAGGCCCGCCCCCGCCCCGGCCCAGCGCGACGGCGTGGCCCGGGCGAACAGGAAGGCCACGGTGGCGGCCGCGATCGCGACGATCAGCGAGAGCAGGGTCGTGCGCGGCTCGTAGCCCAGCACCACGCCGGGATCGTAGCCCAGCATGCCGATGAAGTGGGTGCTCCAGATCCCGGCCCCGATCGAGAAGCCCGAGGCCAGGAGCCAGACCGGCCCGTGCCCGTCGGCGCGGACCTGGACGCGCTGCTCCAGCTTGAGGGCCACCGCGCAGGAGATCCAGCACACGCAGGCGGCCAGGGCGACCACCCAGCCGGTATGTTCCTCGGTCAGGCAAGCGAACGCGCGATACATCGAGGTGCCCCGCCCTTCTGCGACGGCGGGAACCTTAACCCGCGGATACTAATCAGAAGTTGCATTCCGCCCGGACACGGGTCCGATCCTCCATGCGGACGAGGCTCTTCCGGGCGCAGCCGGGCGCCGGTCAGGCCGCAGATCAGGAGTTGTATGTTCGGACGCGGCGGCGGTCCGCCCGCCCGTGCCCGTCGCGGCGCCCGTCAGCCGCGCCCGTCAGCCGCGCCCGTCGCCGCGGATCTCGATCGGCCGCGCCGCGAAATCCGTCAGGAGTTCCTGGAGCTCGTCCTCGTGGACGAGGCGCGCCGCCTCCTCGGGCGCGAACCATTGCAGGGTGCGCTGGGCCTGTTCCGGCCAGCGCTCGTGCTGGGCCTCGACCCGCAGCGGGTAGACGCGGACCATGCAGGGGAAGGCGCGGCCGTGGTCGAAGCGCTTCTGGTAATGGTACCGTCCGACCGGGTTCGCGGCGATCTGCCCCTCGAGCCCCGCCTCCTCGTAGGCCTCCCGCGCGGCGGCCTGATGGGCCTTGCGGCCGGTCATCGGCCAGCCCTTCGGGATGATCCAGCGCCCGGTATCGCGCGAGGTGATCAGCAGGACCTCGATCCGGCCGTCGGCGCCGACGCGGAACGGCAGGGCCGCCACCTGCTTGAGCGGTTTGACCTGCGCCTTGCGGAGCAGCTTCTTCAAGTTCGGCCGCTTGGATGCCGTCTTCAGCGCTGACCTCGCGGACGGAGAAGGGCGGGATTTCTGATGATGCTTCTGCAATCGACGGCCTCCTCACGCTTTTACATAAGTTTAACACGATCCCATTGCAGCCCGCGCGCATTGGCACCGAGCCATGCCTGTAACGCTGTGCTCATCCCCGCCAGGCGGCTTGTCGCGGGCCGGCTTGTCGGCGAAGGCTGACGCGTCAAACGTCCACGAGGCGCGGCATGGCTGTCGAGATCGAGCGCAAGTTCATCGCGAACCCGTCGGTTCTGGCGCTGTGCCGGGCGGGGACGCCCCTGGTTCAGGGATACCTCTTCACCGACGCGGCCAACACGATCCGGATCCGCCGGGCCGGTGAGCGCTCGCTGATCACGTGGAAGAGCCCGCGCCGCGGCGCCAGCCGGGACGAGATCGAGTTCGCCATCGCGCCGGAGGACGGCGCGGCGCTCCTCGCCACCGTGCCGCCCGGCCGGCGGCTCGAGAAGACCCGCTACCGGGTCGCGCATGCCGGGGCGGTCTGGGACGTCGACGTGTTCGGCGGGAACCTCGCGGGCCTGATCCTGGCCGAGATCGAACTGGAGCGCGAGGACCAGCCGGTGGTGCTCCCTCCCTGGGTCGAGCGCGAGGTCACCGACGACGCGCGCTACCGCAACTCGCGGCTGGCCGCGGGACCGGTGCCGGAGCGGTGGGCGGCCTAGGTCCCCGACGCGCCGGGCGGATCCGTCCGGTCGAACATCTCGAACATCCGGGCCCGTGAACATCCCGGGGCGGCCACCGTTCTCACGGCATGCCCCGGACCCTGATCACCTGGACGCAGGACGAGACCGCCGGCGTGCCGCTCCCGCGCTTCGTCGGCCGGGTCGGGACGGTCGTCGTGGGGATCTGCGCCTACGACGGATCGAGCCGGTTCTGGACCTGGTGGAGCCCGCTGGCCGAGGACATCTGGGGGCACGGCCAGGACGCCGAAGGCGCCCGGCAGGGCTGCGAGGCCTGGCTGCGCGGATGGCTCGAGAACTTCAGGCCGTTCTTCACCTGACGCGGCCGGCCGCGAGGGCGCGGCCGGGCCGTCAACGCGGGATCAGCGCATGAAGTGCGGCAGGCGCCGCTTCCAGCGCTCGCCGAGCCGCAGCTCGTTCGTCCGCCGCCCTGCCGTCGACCGGGGCGACGGGCCCTGACCCGACGTGGGACCCGACGCGGCCGGCGGCGGGACGCGGGCGGGCGCCTCGTCGACGGGCGGGGCCGGCGGCGGGGCGGTCGGCACGGCCGGGCGCGACGGCACCGTCTGCACCTGCGGGAGCGCGGCCGCCCGCGGCCGCCCGCGCCGCGCCCGCGGCGCCGGGACGGTCTCGGCGGCGGGGTCCGTCGCGGCCTCGTCGGCGGCGGCTTCGAGGACCGGCTCGGCCGGGGCCTCGAACATCGGCATGAGGCTCGGCAGGACGCGGCGCACCGGTGCGTCCGGCACCTTCCGTTCCGGGCGCGGCGCCGGTGCCGCTTGAGGGGCGGGCGCGGGTGCGGGCGGCGCGAGGGCGGCCTGCGCCAGTTCCGGCCACAGGATCTTGTCCGGGCGCGGCCGCGCCTCGGTGGCAGTCAGCGTTGTGCGGGCCGAACGGGTCTGCTTGACTTCGACCATGAACGGTCGCGCGCTGCGGCGCTTCATGTAAGATGATCCTTGGAAGCATTCGAGCACGCATGTCGGCGGCACGAACACACCGAGGTTAAGCCTGATCTCGGCCGTTGTCCAGAAAGACGACGTCGTACTGGTCAAATTTCTCTTTAGTCGAGATGGGCCGCGGTCGTTTCCAGGCCTCGGGTCGTGAAACCGAAGGCGTGATCGCCCGAGCACCTGCGGACACTGCCCCGTCGCCGCCCGGCGAGGGGGCGATCCGCTGCGGGACGATCTGTTGCGGGGCGGACGTCGCGCGCGATCGGGTCGTCCGGGATCAGGCGGCCTGCGCCTGCGCCGGGCGGCGCCGCAGGGGACCGGGCGCCCCGAACAGGGACTGGTACAGCGCGGCCGGCGTCCGCGCCTCGCCGCTGCCGTCCGTGATCGTCACCTCGGCCATGCCGGCCGCGATCAGGCTCATGCCCTGATCCAGGGCGGTCAGGACCGAGGCGTGCTGGTAGGCGAACCGGCGCGCGGACAGGCGTGCGGTGACGGTGAAGTGCATGACGACGATCCCGGGAAGCCGGACCCGCCGGGTCCGGACGGCAACGGCGCGCGCGCGACGCGCTCGGGTGAGAACGGGGCTCCGGCAACGCCGCTGCCGGTCCCGCACCTGCTCGCGGCCAATAAAGTCGTTATCTTGACGAAAGCTTGTTCATCCCCGCTTTGCACGAACAAGGCGCACAATTAGCGGCGGGATTTAGTGGTTGCCGCCGCGCCGCTGCCGTCACGCTTCAGTTCAGGCGGCGGCGCCGTTCCGCGACCTGCCGCCGGGCCAGCCGTCGCCCCAGCGCCATCAGCAGCGCGTCCGCCTCGGCCTTCAGGGCCGGATCGCCCAGCGCCGCGACGGCGTCCTGCGCGGCGAGGGCGTGCTCGACCGCCCGGTCCAGGGGCATGTCGCCGAGGTCGGGCGCGGTCGCGCCGCCGATCGCCTCGCGCGCGCGCAGCGCCGTGATGTCCACGAGGATCCCGCGCCCGCCCGTCGGCCGGCCGCGACGGTCGCTGGTGAAGCGGCCGCGCGCCAGGACCCAGCGCATCCGGCCGTCGACGGAGATCACCCGGTACTCGGCGACGTAGGAACTCCCCGCCGCGACGCTGCGGCGGATCAGGGTGTCGACCCGGTCGCGGTCGTCGACGTGGATGGCCTCCTCGTAGACGGCCAGCGGGATGCCGGATTCCGCCGCGGTCGGATCGACCTTGAACAGGAGGGCCACCAGGGCGTCGACCCGCACCCGGTCCGTCGCAGGGTCCCACGCCCAGTGCCCGATCATGTCGGCGGAATCGAGCGCGATCTGGAAGGCTTCGGGACAGGTCTGACCGACGGACGCGTTGGTCTTGGGCATGGCGGTGTACGTGTGCGGCTCCGGTCCGGTCGATCTACGGGTTCGGTAGCTGCAACCTCAAGACTTCTTTGACGCATTCATGCAACTGTTGCGTGCTGGCCACTCGCGTCCTGCCGGTCTTCTGTATTATGAATGCTCGAGCCAGCCCGCGCGCCAGAGCCTGACCGCCGATGGGATCGAAGTCACCTGTCCGGAGCGGATCCTCCGGGGCTGCGGCGCCCGAGGACGACCTGTTCGAGCGCACCGCACCGCCGCACGCGCCGGGTGCCGGGCGGCTGCTGCAGCGGATCGCCGACGCGCTGCAGGTTCCGGCCACCTCCCTGTACGGCCCACTGAGCGCGGAGCGGGGCGCCGGCGTCGCGGGCGGGCGTGCCGACGAGGCCGACGCCCTGCTGCATGCCTACCGGCGCATCGACGATCCCGAGATCCGCCGCCGCGTCCTGACCCTCGTGCAGGATCTGGCGGCCGCACGCTGACCGGCACGCTGACCGGTGCGCTGACCGGTGCGCCCGTGATGCACTTGTGATGCGCTTGGCCCGCCGCGTGCTAACCTGAGCGGGATTGCAACGCTCGGGCGAGTCGGCATGCTGAACAGACGATCCTTCATGGCCCTGTCGGGGGCCGCCCTCGCGACCCCGGCGCTGGCGCAGGGCAGTGCCGCCCGGACGCTCAAGTTCATCCCGCAGGCCGATCTGACGGTGCTCGATCCGATCTGGACGACCGCCTACGTCACCCGGAATCACGGGCTCGCCGTCTTCGACACGCTCTACGGCACCGATGCCGCCTACGCCGCCCAGCCGCAGATGGTGGCGGGCCACACGGTGGAGAACGACGGCACGCTGTGGCGCCTCACCCTGCGGCCCGGGCTGACCTTCCACGACGGCAGCCCGGTCCTGGCCCGCGACTGCGTGGCGAGCGTCGCGCGCTGGGGCAAGCGCGACGCCATGGGCCAGACGCTCATGGCCTACACGGACGAGCTCTCGGCCCCGGATGACCGGACGATCCAGTTCCGCCTGAAGAAGCCCTTCGCGCTCCTGCCGGACGCGCTGGGCAAGGTCGGCTCCTCGATCTGCGCGATCATGCCGGAGCGTCTCGCCAAGACCGACCCGTTCACGCAGGTGACCGAGATGGTCGGCAGCGGCCCGTTCCGCTTCAAGGCGGACGAGCGCGTGGTCGGCGCCCGGGTGGTCTACGAGCGCTTTGCCGGCTACGTCCCCCGCGAGGGCGGCGAGCCGCAATGGACCTCGGGCCCGAAGCGCGTCCACGTCGACCGGGTCGAGTGGAACGTCATCCCCGATCAGGCGACCGCCGCCTCGGCCATGCAGACGGGCGAGATGGACTGGTGGGAGCAGCCGCCGGCCGACCTCGTGCCCACCCTCCGCGGGCTGACGACGCGGATCACCGACCCGACCGGCCTGATCGGCTGCCTGCGAATGAACCAGCTCCAGCCGCCCTTCGACAATCCGGCGATTCGGCAGGTGCTGCTGAAGGTCGTCGACCAGACCGACTTCATGCAGGCGGTGACCGGCACCGATCCCAAGCTGATCCACGTGCCGACCGGCTTCTTCTGCCCGGGCCTGCCCATGGCGAGCGACGTCGGCCTCGACGCCCTGACCAGCAAGCGCGACTACGCGGGCGCCAAGGCGGCGCTGGCGGCGGCCGGCTACAAGGGCGAGAAGGTGGTGCTGATGGGCGCCTCGGACTTCCCGAGCCTGAAGGCGCTCGCCGACGTGGCGGCCGACATGCTCACGCGCGCCGGCTTCAACGTCGACTATCAGGTCATGGACTGGGGCTCGGTGGTGCAGCGGCGCGCCAAGAAGGAGCCGGTCGCCCAGGGCGGCTGGAGCGCCTTCTGCACCTTCTGGGCGGGGCTCGACCAGGCGAATCCCGCGGTCAGCGCCTTCCTGCGCGGGACCGGACAGAGCGCCGCGATCGGCTGGCCCACCAGCGCGAGGATCGAGGCGCTGCGGGACCAGTGGCTGGACGCCCCGGACACCGCCGCCCGCAAGCGGCTCGCGGGCGAGCTCCAGCAGCAGGCCTTCGCCGACCTGCCCTACCTGCCCCTCGGGCAGTACTTCAACCAGACCTCGTACAAGCCGTCCCTGACCGGCGTCCTCGACGGCGTGCCGGTGTTCTGGAACGTCAAGAAGGGCTGAGGGCGACCGCCGGAGGCGGCGCGGGCGGTCGGGATCCGCCCGCGCCGCCCGTCTCCGCGCGCGGCCAGGCGATCCAGCGGCGCCACGCCGGCAGATGGCGGGCTGCCCTGGGTGGCCTCGTCGCGCGCGAAGACGAGGGCCACCCCGAGCGTCGCGGGAGCCCGCCCGGTATCCGGTCCGGCGCTCGTCGACGGCCTCTCCGACCGTATCCGGACGGTCGCGGACGCCGTTTCCCCTCGACAGATCCGCCCCGTTGAAGCCCGGCGGCGCTTCCCAGCCGCGGCGGCCGCGGGTTAAGCAGGGTCGGCACAGGTCACAACCCAGAGATGACCGGCCCGCGAGGAAGCCCGAGACGCCGCGCCTGCCCGCCGCCCGCGCGGCGGCGCCCGGCGCCGTCCCGCCCCGCGCGGACCCGGCCGTGACTCGGAGACGTGACCTGGATCGACCCGGACCCCCGCGGGGGCCGGCCTGACCCCACGACACGCCGCGAGGATAGGCCCGATGACAGGCTCCCCGGACGAGGCCGCCCTGGAACGCTCGGCGATGCGCAGGATCGGCTGGCGGCTCGTGCCGTTCCTGATCCTCGCCTACTTCGTCTCCTTCCTGGACCGCGTGAATGTCGGCTTCGCGGCGATCCAGATGAACCACGATGTCGGCCTCTCGGCGACCGTGTTCGGCTGGGGCGCCGGCATCTTCTTCCTCGGCTACTTCCTGATGGAGATCCCCAGCAACCTGATGCTGGAGCGCTTCGGGGCGCGGCTGTGGATCGCCCGGATCATGGCGACCTGGGGGCTCATCTCCGCCGCCATGGCCCTGGTGCAGGGGCCGTGGTCGTTCATCGGCCTGCGCTTCCTGCTGGGGCTCGCCGAGGCCGGCTTCTTCCCCGGCGTGATCCTCTACCTCACCTACTGGTTCCCCTCCGCCTACCGGGCGCGGATCATCGGGGTCTTCATGATCTCGATCCCGATCTCGTCGTTCCTGGGCTCGCCGATCTCCGGCGCGCTACTCAACGTGACGGGGTTCGGCCTCGCCGGCTGGCAGTGGCTGTTCATCCTCGAGGGCCTGCCGGCGGTGTTCCTGGCCGTCGCGGTCCTGTGGCTCCTGCCGGACGGCCCGCGGGACGCGGCGTGGCTGCCGGCGGCCGAGCGGGACTGGCTGGAGCGGCAGCTCCGGGCCGAGGCGGCGCGCAACACCCGCAGCGGCCAGCCCGCGAAGCCGCCGCTCTGGGACATCCTGCGCGACCGGCGGCTCGCCCTCTTCGCCGCGATCTATTTCGGCTCGACGGCGAGCAGCTACGGGCTGTCGTTCTGGACGCCGCAGATCGTCAAGAGCTTCGGTCTCGGCAACGTCGAGACCGGGCTCCTGAACAGCATCCCGTACGGCTTCGCGTCCCTGGCGATGGTCCTCTGGGGCCGGCACAGCGACCGGACCGCCGAGCGGCGCTGGCACCTCGCGCTCTCGTTCCTGATCCTGGCGCTGGGGCTCGCGGGCGGCACGGTCCTGTCGGGGCTCGGCCCGGTCGTGGCGGCGCTGACGATCGCCGCCATGGGCGTCTACATGCTCAAGGGCCCGTTCTGGGCGCTCGCGACCGAGCAGATGCCGCCCGCCACCGCGGCGGCGAGCATCGCGGCCATCAACGCGGTCGGCAATCTCGGCGGCTTCCTCGGCCCCTACCTGATCGGCGCGATCAAGGACGGGACCGGCAGCTTCACTCTGAGCCTCCTGCCGCTCGTGGTCTTCGCCCTGCTCTCGGCCGCCCTGTCGCTGGTGCCGGGCCGCGCCCCGCGCCCCGACTCGGGCGCGCCGCGGCCGTCGGCCGTCTGAGCCCGCGGCGAACCGAGTCCGGGACCGGCCGGTTGGCCCGGTGCGGCCGCCGCCCGGCGCTGCGCCGGCCCGGACTGGACCGGCCCGGACCGGACCGGACGGAGTCCCGCGGGCCGTGACCGCGCCGCCGCCAGGAGATCGCCGTGCCCGAGCTCAACGCCATCCTGGAGACGGCGCTGTACGTCGCGGACCTCGACCGCGCCGAGGCCTTCTATCGCGACACGATGGGGTTGCGCTGCCTCTTCACCGACTTCCGCATGCGCGCCTTCGACGTCGGCGGCCGCGGCGTCCTCCTGCTCTTTCCGGAGGGCGGGTCTCTGCAGCCGATCGAGACGCCGGGCGGTCTCATACCGCCCCATGACGGCCGCGGCCCGGCCCATATCGCGTTCTCGATCGACGCCGACGCCCTCGCGCCCTGGGAGGACCATCTCGCGGCCGCCGGCGTGGCCGTCGAGGGGCGCACCCGCTGGCCGCGGGGCGGCGTCAGCGTCTACTTCCGCGACCCGGACGGACACCTGCTCGAGCTGGCCACACCCGGCCTCTGGAAGGGCTACTGAGGCGGCGCCGGTCCGAGTCTGGTCGGTGTTCTGGCCTCCTGAACGGCGAAGGGGCCGCCTCCTTTGGGAAGCGGCCCCTTCGCGTGTCGTGTCGGGTCGGGTGCGACGGTCGGGATGCGAGCGTCGCATCCGACCGTCGCTGGTCGGTCTCAGTAGGAGCCGAACTTGTAGTTCAGGCCGGCGCGGACGACGGCGAACTCGTCGGAGCGGCGACCGATGCCGCTGTAGACGACCGGGAAGTTGTTGGCGGCGTTGATGACGAACGCGCCCTGGTTGCGGGTGTTGCGGTCGAGGTTGACGTACAGGCCTTCGACCTTGAGCGTCACGGCCGAGGAGCGGAAGAAGTTCAGGAACGAGTCGGTGGGCAGGGCGTACTCGATGCCGCCGCCGACGGCCCAGCCGGTGCGGAAGCTGTCGTTGCCGGCATAGCCGCCGAAGGAGCGGTCGGCGCTGCCCGAGCCGTAGGCGAAGCCGCCGGTGCCGTACACGAGGGTGCGGTCGAAGGCGTAGCCGAGGCGACCGCGGACGGTGCCGAAGAAGTCGAGGCTGGAGAGGCCGCGCGGGTCGGTGACGTAGTAGCCGGGGGCCAGCGCGCCGGAGACGAAGGCGTTGTTCCGGTTACGGCCGAAGTCGAGGTACTGGGCGTCGGCCTCGACACCGATCACGAGGCCGGAGCCGGGGGTGATCTGCCAGTTGTAGCCGATCTGGCCACCGCCGGAGAAGCCGTCCTGGCTGCGGTTGCGGAAGGAGGCGACGGTGCCGGGGGCGGCGTAGGGGAAGGGGACGGCGAAGGTGTTGCCGGTATTGCGGTCGCTGGCGTCGAAGGCGTAGCCGGCGTTGATACCGAAGTAGGCGCCGGTCCAGGTGAAGACCGGGACGGGGGTGAACACCGGCGGCGGGGCGGCGCGGCGCGGCAGGTCGGCGGCCGAGGCGGCGCCGGTCAGGAGAGCCGTGGCGGCGCTCGCGAGCAGAAGCTTCTTGATCATCTGGTCCTCTGTCTCCCGTTGGACGGGATGTGTGCGGGGCGGACAGGACGTCAGGATGTGCGGGCGCGATAGTGCATTGTTGCAACAGCGCCGGCGGGGGTCCGGAGCCGGTGGACCGAAAGGTGCGCTGGAGCACATCATCGCGGCGTCGTGATCCGGTGTCGCGGAACTATTTCGCGACTTCTGTCGCGGAGGTCCGCCGCGACGACCAATATGCGCACGCTGCGACCGCACATCTCCGCGCGCCCGATTCCGTCGGCGAAACGCTTGATCCAGGTTGTTGCCCACCGCGCCGGTGCCCGACAAACTTGTACAGCGGCACCGCATGGGGCGTTGCCCGATCGATCGGAGTGCTCGCGGCCGCGTCCCACATGGATGAACTCTCCCTGGATCCCGCCTCGGGTCTGGTTCGGGCCGCCCACCGCCTGGCGACCGCCCGGTCCCTGGAGGACACGGTCGCGATCCTGCGCGAGACCGCGCGGGAGATCGCGGGCTCCGACGGGATCGCGGTGGTTCTGCGCGAGGGCGACGCCTCCTTCTACGCCGCCGAGGACGCCATCGAGCCGCTGTGGCGCGGTCGCAGGTTCCCGCTGACGGCGTGCATCTCGGGCCGCGCGATGCTCGACGACGCGACCATCGTGATCCCGGACATCGAGTGCGATCCCCGGGTGCCGCTCGCCCTCTACCGCCTGACCTCGATGCGCAGCCTCGTGATGGTTCCGATCGGCTCGCCCGAGCCCGTCGCCGCACTGGGCGCCTACTGGTGCGCCTCGGTCATCCCGGACGACGCGACGGTCCGCCGGCTCGAGGATCTGGCCCGGCACGCGGCCGCCGCCCTGGCGCGGCCGCGCCCGGCGGGATCGTGACGGTCGCGGCCGTGCGGGTCCGCGGCCGCAGGATCCCGTTCCGGCCGGGATCGATCGGCCGTCCCGGCCGTTCCCCGCCCTCAGGCCCCCGCACGGAAGACCCAGACCCGCCACATGAAGCGCCTCACCCTCATCGGCATCTTCATCGTCCTGCTGCTCGCCATCGTGGCGATCGCGGCCACGTGGTCGAAGGTCACGCCCGTCAATCCGGCGGTCGCGCCGGACACGTCCGCGACGCCCAACCCCACCGGCGAGCGGAAATGAGGCCGCGCTGACGCATCGCCCGGTACGCCGGTCCTGATCGGGGACGGGGCCGGACCGCCCGGTCCCGGCGACCGCGCCGGCCGCGCGGGGAACATGCGGCGACCTCCCGCCTTGGCCCTACACGAAGGACCGCAGGGAGGGACGGATGGGACAGGATGTCGACGCCGCACGCGAGGCCCTGGGGACGGTCCCGCCGGGCCGGCCGGCAGCCCCGGAGAAGCGGGCCGACCCGGCGGCCGGCGGCAGCGGTCCCCACGCCCCGGGCCCCGTTGATCCCGGCTCCGACGCGGCGCCGGAGAGCGGCGGCTACGACACCCGACCGCCCGCGCCGCAGCCCGACAACCGGAAGGGCGGGTACGGCGCCGGCTGAGGCGCGCGAACCCCCTTCATCCGTCCATCGCCCTCAAGGCGCGGCGCTTTGCCTGTGCCGGGGCGCGCGGGTCACCCGTCGAAGTCGCCTGCGGGCGCGCGGGGTCGCTGATCGGCGTCGTTCGAGGCTGTCGCGCGGTCAGCTGGGTCACCCCCGTCCGGACGCGCCGAGATCCTCTGCGGTCGATGCGGACGTGCAACGAACGGCGCACCCGTCGGCCTCCGCACGGCGCGAGAAAATCTAGAGATATTCATCGAGTCTTCGTTCTATATTTACGCTGTTTAAACCCTTGCCGCGCCCAAACCGTGGGAACGTAAATCGCTCGCTGGAAGTCCGATCATGAATGAGACCTTCGATGAGACATCCAACACCTTGGCCGTGATGACCGCCGAGCTTGTGGCCGCCTACGTGTCGAACAATCCGGTGCCGGCCGCGGAGCTGCCGGCCCTGATCGCACGGGTGCACGGCGCGATCAGCGGACTCGTCGCCGGGACGCCGGCGGCGCAGGCCGGCGCGGCCCCGCAGGCCGAGGTCGAGAAGCCGAGCGCGGCCCAGATCCGCAAGTCGGTCCGGCACGACGGGATCGTCAGCTTCATCGACGGCAAGCTCTACAAGACGCTGAAGCGCCACTTGGCCAGCCACGGCCTGGATCCGCGCAGCTACCGCGACAGCTACGGCCTGCCGACCGACTATCCGATGGTCGCCCCCGGTTACGCCGAGCAGCGCTCCGCCCTCGCCAAGGCGATCGGCCTGGGCCAGCCCGGCGCCATGGCGCGGCGCGGCGGCACGGACCACTGATCCCCGACAGGCGCGTCGCCGCCCGGGCGGCGAGACCGCCGGCTGCCCGGCCGACCGCGCGGTCATCGCCGGGCGGTCAACCCTCCGGGCCGGCGCGGCGCTTCTCCCGGACCCCGCCCGCCCCGGTGCGGCCGCGGGCGTAGCCCAGCGATATCAGCCCGCCCTGCCGGGCGAGGCGCCGCTCCAGCGCGTCGAGATCGACCAGAGCGTCCGCGATGGCCGCGACGAGCGCGGCCCACGCGTCACCCTTCGCCGCCCTGTGATAGGCCACGGCGATCGTCTCGGCCTCCCTGAGACGAATCTCCGCAGGGGCCGCCTCGGGATCTGGGTGCATCGCCGTCCGAATCCGTATAGAACATATCACGAACAAAGCGCATCGGCGCGGTGGGTTCAACCGCGGATGCGCCCCGTTCCCGGATCGCGGTGGAGTGCTGTGGATTGATCGAGGGAAGCTCAATGCCGACGCGGCTTTACCGCTTCCACTGCACGGACGGCCACGAGCTGGTGACCGACTTGCGCGGCAGCCGGTTTCCGAACGCGGCGCAGGTGCGGGCCCACGCCGATCGTGTCGCGCTCGCGCTGATGGAGCGGGTCGTGGAGCGGTTCGACTGGTCGGGCTGGCAGGTCGAGGTCTACGACGCCAAGGGCCGCCGGGTCTGGATCCGGGCCTTCCCGGATGTGTGCGTCGACAGGCGGGCCGCCTGAGACGGGTGGCCGAGCAGAAGGAGAAGCAGATGGCGTTCAAGCCGAGATCCGCCGCCGAGACCAAGGCGCGCGACCTGGGTCTGGCCCTGGCCCGGATCGCCGAGGACGCGGGCACGCCGGCCCATATCGGCGTCGACCGCTTGCGGCGCGCGAGTCCCCGGCTGACCCCGCTGGCAGTGGGTCAGATGGTGCGCCGGGAGCGGGACACCGTCGAGGCGACCCTGGCCGAGCGCGGTCTGGCGCTCGTCGACTATTCCGATCAGGGGCCGGGTCGCGGGATGGAATTCGTCATCGACGCGGCGGCCTGAGCGGCGCGGGTCAGGCCGCCGCCGGGCGGCTCCGCAGCAGGCGGCCGACCAGGCGGAACGGCAGGAGCGGCAGCTTGATCAGCGCCGTGA
This sequence comes from Methylobacterium oryzae, assembly GCF_021398735.1. Lineage (NCBI taxonomy): Bacteria > Pseudomonadati > Pseudomonadota > Alphaproteobacteria > Hyphomicrobiales > Methylobacteriaceae > Methylobacterium > Methylobacterium oryzae. Next base: position 308,313 of record NZ_CP090349.1, on the reverse strand, counting down.
CCACCAGCACCGCCACGACGGTGAGAAGCGCGAGAACAGAGTTCATCATGCGCGTCGGACTCCCATGACCGGCTCGCCCCTCGGGCCGGGAGCGCTACGAGGCGCCCGGATCACGGCGAGACTATGGACGGTCGGGCGCCATTCGGTCGCAGCCGGACATCCGAGCGGGGCACTGGATACCGGGCCCCGTTCGGGCGGTTCTTCCCGGCAGGCCTGCCCCGGTCAGGCCGCCACACGCGGAGAGGAGTTCGGTATGCGCACGCGTCTCGCCGGAAGATCGGCCGCGCTCGCGGCCGCGGCCGCGCTCTCGGTGATCGGGTCGTCCGCGGCCCCCGCCCGGGCACAGCCGGCGGCACAGGCGCAGGTGGCCGTGCGCTACGCCGCGCCGGAGCGGTTCACCGATGCCGAGAACCGCTTCGGCTCCGGGCAGCCGCTCCGGGTCACCCTGGCCGAGCTGACCCGGATCTTCACGGATCTCGGCACGGCGCGGCTCCGCCCCGACGAGCGTCTCGACATCACGGTGCTCGACGTCGATCTGGCGGGCTTCGACCGGCCCGGCTTCGCGACCCCGACCGGCCTGCGGGTCGTGACGGACGCCACGCCGCCGCGGATCCGCCTCGCCTACAGCCTGCGTCGCGGCGGCCGCACCGTGTCACAGGGCGCGGACACGGTGACGGACATCAACTTCCTGCTGACGTCCAATCCCCGCTTCTCCACCGGCGGCCTCTACTACGAGCGGCAGATCCTGCGCGACTGGTTCGCCCGGCGCTTCCCGGAGCCCGCGGGCCGCGGCTAGAACCCGTCTGCCGGCCCGACGACGCGACCGGGCCGGAGCCGGCGGCGCCCCTACCGGGCAGAGGAGCGGTGTAGTAGCGTCGGCGTGACCCGCACGCCGGGCCGGCCGACCCGACCGGTCGCGGACCGGGCTTCCACCCTCTGCGCTCGCCCGAGCCGGAGTCTCACGAGTCGGTCACCGCATGAGCGAGGCCCGCATCTTCTCGGCCGGCTGCAGCGAGCTCGCCGACCTCGTCCGGAGCTTCGACTGGGCGAGGACGCCGCTGGGTCCCATCGCCGACTGGCCGCAGAGCCTGGTCTTCGCGGTCAGCACGCTGCTGCAATCGCCGGTGCCGATCGTGCTGCTCTGGGGCGAGGACGGCATCATGATCTACAACGACGCCTATTCGGGCTTCGCGGGCGGCCGCCATCCCGAGCTCCTCGGCTCGAAGGTGCGCGAGGGCTGGCCGGAGGTCGCCGACTTCAACGACAACGTCATGCGCGTCGGCCTCGCCGGCGGGACGCTGTCGTACAAGGACCAGCAACTGACCCTGCACCGCTACGGCCGGCCCGAGCCGGTCTGGATGAATCTCGACTACTCGCCGGTCTTCGGGGAGGACGGGCGCCCGGCCGGGGTCATCGCCATCGTGGTCGAGAGCACCGAGCGGGTTCTGGCCGAGCGCCGCCTGCGCGCGAGCGAGGAGCTGTTCCGCACCCTCGCCCAGGGCATCCCCCAGCTCGTCTGGCGCGCCGCGATCGACGGGGCCTGCATCTGGTCGAGCCCGCAATGGCACGCCTATACCGGGCAGACCGACGCGACGAGCCTGGGCTGGGGCTGGCTGGCGGCGGTCCATCCGGACGATGAGGCGGTCGCCGCGGCCGCGTGGCGCGACGCGCCGGTAAGCGGCCACCTCTCCTTCGAGCACCGGCTCCGCAACGCCGCCGAGGACCGGTTCTGCTGGTTCCAGACCCGCGCCGCGCCGGTCCGCGACGCGCAGGGCCGGATCGTCGAGTGGCTCGGCACCTCGACCGACATCGACGATCTGCGCCAGCTCCAGGAGCGGCAGCAGGTCATGGTCGCCGAGCTGCAGCACCGGACCCGGAACCTCCTCGGCGTCGTGCGCTCCATCGCCAAGCAGACCATGGCCCAGACCGGGCCCGGCGAGACGTTCCGGCAGCGGTTCAACGATCGCCTGTCCGCCCTCTCGCGGGTCCAGGGCCTCCTCTCGCGCTCCGATCAGGAACCGATCACGCTCCGCTCCCTGATCGAGACGGAACTCGCCGCCCTCGACGCCCCGGCCATGCCGGCGCGCATCCGGCTGCACGGGCCCGTGGTGCGGCTGCGCAAGGCGACGGTGCAGACCTTCGCGCTGGCCCTGCACGAGCTCGCCACCAACGCGCTGAAATACGGCGCGCTCACCACCGCGCAGGGACGCCTGAGCGTGACGTGGCGGACCTACCGGGCGGACGACGGCGGCGGCCGGCTGCTGGTGGAATGGGTGGAGGAGGGTCTCGTTCGCGGACCGGAGCTGGCGGACGCGGCGCCGCGGGGCGGCTACGGTCGGGAATTGATCGAGCACGCCCTACCCTACGCCCTGAAGGCGACGACCAGCTACGAACTCGGCGCCACGGCGCTACATTGCTCGATCAACATCCCGCTCCCCGAGGGAGAAGCCGCAGGCAACCCCGCATGACCTCGAAACCACGCGCGCTGGCCGGCAGGCGGGTCCTGCTCGTCGAGGACGACTACTTCATCGCCGTCGATCTCAAGTCCGGCTTCGAGGAAGGCGGCGCCCAGGTGCTGGGTCCGGTCGCGAGCGTCGGCGAGGCGCTGGCGCTGATCGCCGGCACGACCGAGATCGACGCCGCGGTCCTCGACATCAACCTGCAGGACGAGCTGGTCTATCCGGTGGCCGACGCGCTGCACGCGCGCGGTGTGCCCTTCCTGTTCGCGACCGGCTACGATCCGGTCGCCGTGCCCTCGCTCCACGGCGCCGTCGCTCTCTGCCAGAAGCCGATCGACCCGCAGGTCGTGGCGCGGGCGCTGTTCGGCTGACGTTTCCCGGCTGTCGGTGGCGCGAGCCGCGGCGGCGCGGCGGATGTTTCCTGTGAAACATCCGCGCGGGCATCGATTCCCGCGCTGCTGCGGGCGCCGCGCGTCAGCGGTCCCCGAAGAGGCGCGCGATCGCGCCGGCGGCCAGCCACAGGCCTCTCAGGAGCCACCAGACCAGCCGGCCCGCCTGGACCAGCAGCTCGACGGCTTCGAGACCGTCGAGCACGCGCCGGAAGAAGCCGCGCCGGCGGGCTGCCGGTGCGGGCTCGGGCGGTGGCTTATCCGGGCCGTCTCTCCCGCGCATGCGCGCCTCCGGACCACGGCGCCGGCCAAGTAAAGGCGGCGCCCCTCACCACGCGGCCTGGAGGCCGGCGGTGAACACCTGGGCGGTGGCGCCCGGGCGGACGTCGCCGGTATAGCCCACCGACAGCCGCACGCCCTCGGCGACCCCCCCCGTCAGGCTCACCCCCAGAACCGCGCCGTCCCGGCCCAGCGCGCTCGTCCGGCCCGCGAACCCCGCCCCGAACAGGCTCGAGCGAACCACCGCCGCCGTGTCGGCCAGCTCGTGCGCCCAGTACGCCCGACCCTCAAGGCGCAGGTCCGGAATGCCCGCCACCGCCCAGCTCGTCACCCGCCCGCCGACCAGGCTGCGCGCCGCGTCGAGGTCGGCCACCGCGAAGCCCTGCCCGCCGAAGCCCTGCCCGACCAGACCGCCCCGCTCGGACACACGGCCCCGCGTCAGCCGGTCGTAGCTGAAGCCCACCTCCGGCACGACCTCGACCGGCAGGCCGGTCGCCAGCGCGTAGCCGGCAAAGCCCGACACCCCGCCGTTCCAGCCCGACGACAGCCCGGACGCCTGCGACACCGCCGCGCCCAGCGCCACCGTCTGGTCCACCCGACCGTCCGCGTACGACACGCCCGCCGTGCCCCGCAGGATCACCGCGCCCAGCCGCGTGCTCGCGTACAGCGTCCCGCCGTAGCTGTCGGTGGTGAACCGACCCAGCCCCGCGCCCCGCGACGTGCCGCCCGCGCGCAGGTAGCTGAACGCACCGCCCACCTGCGTGTCCGCCCCGACCTGGCGGTCGACGCCCATCAGCAGCCCGCCCGCGTCGAACCCGGCGCCCGCCGCCGCCCGGTCGCCCGCGCGCGCGCCGAACCCGTACAGCGCGTCGGCCCAGACCCGGCCCTCGCCCACCGCAAGCGGCGCCGCCGCCGCCCCGGCACCGCCGCGCACCTGCAGCGCCGTGCGGTTCGGGCCCGGGCCCGGATCGCCCGCGCTGAACGCGCCCGCGCCCCCGCCCAGCCCGCGCTGGTGCCGGTCGATCGTGTCGGAGAGCAGACGGCGCGCGGCGAGGTCGGTCATCACCGCGTCGCCGTAGCTCTGGCCCGACAGGCTCGCCAGGCCGCCCGGCAGCGTCGCCGGGCCGGCCGCGTAGAGCGGGTCGAACACCCGCGCCCGCGCCGCGTCCGGCCGCGTGCCGGCGGCCGGGCGGGCGAGGTCGAGGGCCGCGCCCACGGCCCGGGCGTTGCCGGTCTGGGCGAGGCCGAGGCCTGCGAGGTTGCCGTAGGCGGCCGGCGTGACCACGAGGTCGAGGCCGGTGGCGGCGTAGAGCGCGTCGAGGCGCGTGCCCGCCGGCAGGCCCGCCGCCGGCTGGGCGAGCCCGCTGAACGAGCCCGACAGCCCGGCCTGCGCGGTGAGCACGCCGAAGCGCTGGCCGAGCGCGGGGGTGAAGCTGTTCGTGGCGTTGCCGGTGATGCCGCGAAGCTCCGGCACCAGGGTGCCGTTGGCCGAGACCGTGCCGGTCGGGCCGAGCGCCAGGAGGCGGGCGTAGCTGCCCGCGCCGGTGCCGGTGCCCGGTCCGTCGATGTCGAGGCCGAGGCTGCTGCCGGGGGCGAACGCCACCGGGCCGAGCACGGTGAGCGTGCCGGGGGAGTTGCCCGGCCGCAGGGCGCCCGCGACCGTGACCGGGGCCGCGACGGTGCCGATGCCGCGCAGGGTGCCATTGGCCGCGACCGTGACCGGCGAGGTCCAGAGGCCGTTGAGGGAGAGCGTGCCGGCCTGGATTGTGGTCGGGCCGGAGAAGAGGCCGGGGCCGGTGAGCAGGAGCGTGCCGGGGCCGGCCTTGGTCAGGCTGGTCGGGCTCGCGGTCTCCAGGATGGCGCCGGCATAGGTGGAGGCGGCCGCACTGGAGACCGTGAGGGCGCCGTTGCCCAGGACGGCGGAGGCCGGGCCGGCGAGGTCGGTGAGCGTGAGGGCGGTGCCGCCGAGGTCGAGGGCGCCGGTGTTGGTCAGGCCGGTGAGCCCGGCGAGCGGGCCGGTGATCTGCACGAGGCCGGTGTTGGTGAGCGTGCCGTTGAACTGCCCGGACAGGCGGGCGACGCCGGTGTTGGTCAGGTCGGCGGTGAGGGTGCCGTCGCTGGCGACGAGGCCGGCGTTGCTGAGGCCGCCGGAGGCGGTGAGGCTGGCGCTCTGGGCGACGGCGACGAGGCCGGCATTGGCGAGGGGGCCGGCGAGGCTGTAGCTGCCGCCCGTGGTGACGGCGAGCGTCGCGCCGGCGGCGTTGGCGAAGGGGCCGCTGCTGGCCACGGATCCGGCGACGGCGAGCAGGCCGGCATTGTTGGCGATGGCGCCGTCGATGCGGCCGGCGCTGGCGAGCACGGTGCCGGCATTGGTCAGGCCGCCGCTGATCGTGCCGCTGGTGGCGAGGAGGCCGGTGTTGGCGACGCCGCCGCCGATGGCGCCGCTGTTGCTCAGGATGCCGCTGCTGATGACGCCGCCGGCGATCGCGCCGGTGTTGAGGGCGGTGCCGGTGTTGGTCAGCCCGCCCGCGAGGGTGCCGGCGTTGATCAGGCTGCCGCTGTTGGTCGCGCCGCCGCCGACGGTGCCGGTGTTGAGGGCCAGACCGGCATTGGCCAGCCCGCCCGCGACGGTGCCGGTGTTGAGGGCCAGACCGGCATTGGCGAGGCCGCCCGTGATGGTGCCGCTGTTGGCGAGGACGCCGAAGTTGCCGACGTTGCCGGAGACGAGGCCGGCATTGAGGAAGCTCGCCGCCGAGCCGACGAGAACGGGCGCGGTGAGGCTGCCGGTGGCGGTCAGGGCCAGGGTGCCGGTGCCGACCAGGGCGCCGCCCGTGAACGTGTTGGCGGCCGAGAGCACGGCGGTGCCGGGGCCGGTCTTGACGAGCACGCCCGGCTGGCTGCCGTCGTCGATCGGCCCCGCGAAGGTGGCGGTGCCGAGGTCGATCTGCAGGGTGCCGGGGCCGGCCAGCGTGATCGGGCGGGCGGTGGCGAAGCCGTCGGCCAGGACCTCGAGGGTGCCGCCGCCGAGGGTCAGGCCGGTGCCGGCGGCGCCGAGATTGGCGTCGCGGGAGACGGCCAGGGTACCGCCGAGGACGGCGGTGCCGCCGGCATAGGTGTTGGTACCGGCGAGTTCGAGTGTGCCGAGACCAACCTTGATCAGACCGCCGACGCCCGAGATGTCGTTGGCGAAGCGGCCGTAATAGGCTTGGCCATTGTAGGTGGTGTTGACCGTCCAAGTGGAGGTGAACTGACCCGGGCCGTCGATGGCCTTGCCGAGGTTGAGCAGGCCCCAGCCGTAGATGGCGTTCGGGGCGTTGGCGGGCCCGTCACCGAGATGGGTGGCGGTTGTGAACATGGTCTGGGCGATCTGCGGCGCCGTCAGGAACGGGAACGCCTGACGCAATACGGCCGCAGCACCGGCCACGTGCGGCGCGGCCATTGAGGTGCCTTGCAGAGGCCCATAGTTTGAACCATTGAGAATTTTATTGTTGTTGGCGTCGAAGCCGCTGTAGCCCTGTCCGACCTGCACGGTTGAATAGATATTGACGCCCGGTGCCGCGATGCACCACGCTGCCGTAACACCGCACCAGTTGCTGAAATTGGCGATCTTCTTGTTTTCGTTGACTGCGACTACTGAAACGATAAAGCCGTCCAGCTTCGAAAAATCAATTTTGCTTTGGTCGACGGGGCCGGTCGGCGCATAGTCGGGGCTGGGATCGCCATTAGGGTCAGTCCCGTAGGTGGTATAAAATTGGTAGAGACCGCTATTCGCATTCGCTGGCTTGATGAATGGATAGAATGCGGCGCCGCTCGGGTTTTGAGTTACATCGGGTTGACTTCTTCGATCGTTGCCTGCGGCAAAGACCATGAGCATGTCTGACTGTGCGGCCCCAAGAAGCGCACTGGCCTCTCTTTCATCTGATATCTCGAATTCTTGAATTGACATTCTTCTATAGTTAGGATTTAAAAATCCATCGACGATCGGAGAAGAGGTCGTCGGTCCATAACTGCCATTCAAGACCCGGGCGCCGCTTTGAGTTGCTGCCTCCACTGCAGAGATTGTATTGCGTAAATTGAATAACGCCAATATCTTGCTGTCGAAACCGACCCCCATCATCCCGACGCCATCACGGGCAGCCGCAACTGTACCAGCCACATGGGTTCCATGACTGGATGCAGTGTCCGTATCGAATATAAGGGTTTGATTTAGTCCGGGAATAAAATTTCTTGATTGCTGAGAGATCCGTCCTCGGAATTCTGGATTCGTGGGGTCGATCCCGGAGTCAATCACGGCAACCAATACGCCTAGACCGGTGAAGCCTCGGGCGTAAGCGGTGGCGGCATTAATCGCAGACAAGCCCCAGTCGGCTCTGTATTCGGGCGTGTCGAACTGCGCCGCGGTCAGGGGAACGCCAAAAGCATCGAACGTCGAAGGCGAGCGCGCCGGCACGGTCTGCGCCGCAACAGGTCCGAGAGCCAGCGTGAGGGTGGCGAGCGAGCTGCCGACCAGCAATCCGAGCCGTACGGGGCCGCGCCGCCGGGTTCCGGCGCGCGCGCCCCGGCTCGGATCACAGGATCCGGTCACACGCTCTACATCGCTATACTGTTGGACCACCAGACTGACCCCCGTCATGCCTGCCGCAAGCTTTGCACGGGGGTTAGGAAATGCGGCTTTAACGGACTATCACATCGCGGCCACACCCGGCGCCGCGCGCGACGTCCTGAAACGGGGATCCCCCTTTCTGGGACGGATGGAACCACACCGCCGGCTCGCGGGTCACGTTGATCGGACGTTGCGCCGGGGGCGGTCCGGTCGGGCGGCCCCCGCGTCGAATCGCACGCCGCCCGGGCAAACGACAGTGTACAGCCGCTCGGGTCGGCGGGAGACAGGAGGACTGTCCGGGTGGACGCGGCTAACGTGCGGGACGACCGGACCGCGTTGCCACGCGTCACCTTGGGACAGGCCCCCGTTCTTCATCGGTCGCGCGAACAGCAGGTGTCAGGCTCTACGTATGTCTTCCGAGGAGAGAAACCACGACCTGGACGCGGCACCGGCCGGGGGGGAGGCGCCGGGCGGCGAGATCGCCTGCCTGCGGTTCGAGCCGCCCGGGGATCCCGCGGCGCTGGGGCGGGCGTGGCAGGACCATCTCGCGCCCATCTTCGACGTGAGCTTCCGCCCGGAGACC